>DATEMI010000431.1:0-2435 GCA_035275665.1 Terriglobales bacterium
AGATAGCGCTGGCGGTAGTGGTCTTCATCTCGGCGACCCTGCTTGTAAAAAGCTTCATCATTTCCGTGCGCTCCAGCCCCGGATTCAATCCGGGGAACGTCCTGGTAGCGCAGCTCACGCTTCCTAGGACCAAATACACGCAAGCCTCGCAGCTACGAAATTTCAGCGAGGACGCGCTGGCCCGCGTCGGCTCCCTGCCAGGAGTAGTTTCTGCTACCGTAGCGAGCTACGTTCCCTTCGGTGGCTTCGGTCTGGGTATCGAATTCGAAGTCGTGGGAAGGCCTCTTCAGCCCGGCGAAAGACAGGGGGCAGCCTTCACCGCTGTATCCCGGGATTATTTTTCGGCAATGCAGATTCGGCTCATGAAGGGCCGATCCTTTGATTCCAGCGACGCGTACGGCAGCCCCCCATCTGTGATTGTGAGTCAAACGATGGCCGAACAGCTCTGGCCCGATGAAGATCCTATCGGGAAGAAGCTTGAATTGGGCGAGCAGCAAAACGTTGGCACGATCGTTGGCGTAGTGAACGATGTGAAGATTCAGAATTTACGGCAGCGCTATGGCTGGCATATCTACGTTCCCATGGCACAGTTTCCTTCTAGGAATTTGGCTTACGCTGTGCGCGCAGCGGGCGATCCCACGACAATGGCCACGGCGGTCCGCGACGCCATCTGGTCGGTAGACAGCGACCAACCTGTTTCTTCCGCTTCGATGGAAACGCTAATGGCCAGCGTAGACGCAGAGAACCGCTTGGTCGCAAAACTAATGGTTTTCTTCGGGGCACTGGCAATGCTCTTGGGTGTGATCGGAATCTACGGTGTGATGGCGCATCTGGTTTCTCAAAAAGTGCATGAAATTGGAATCCGTATGGCGGTAGGAGCGAGCCCAGCGCGGGTGATGCGCATGATTGTCGGCGACGGTTTAAGACTGGCTTTGATCGGAGTTGGCGCCGGTGTTCTTATCGCGCTGGGAACGACGCGGTCGCTCGCCGCGATGCTGTATCAGGTCGCGCCGAGCGACCCGCTGACGTTTATTGCGGTGCCCACCCTTTTTGCCTTTGTCACCATGGCCGCGTGTTATGTACCCGCCCGCCACGCCATGCGCATCGACCCCATGGTCGCTCTCCGTCACGAATAGATCATCAGCCTCCGTAAACGAATCGTCAGGGATACGGTCGACATTCCGGGCCGGGCACTTCCCTGAGGCTCTCATTCTTATCGGTCGAGGCAGATGGGAATATTCTGATTTTCCCTGATCCACCAACGCCGTAGGCGCGACACAGATCGATTGCTTGCCCGGCTGTAGTCCGATCACCGAACTCTCTGAATTCGGCTCCGCTAAGCTCGAGGAAGCTATCGCAGCAGCAAAGTCGCGCCGCCGGCATTGCTTGCCTGCCGGTAGAGCCGCAGAATGTCTCCGGCTCGCTTGAACAGATCCGACGGGACATCGCCGCGTTTGTAGTCCACCCATCCCACCGAATACGTCACGGTGACGTCCTGCCCGGAGCACTTAACCTGCAAAGTACCCACGCGATCAACCACAATCTTGGCATCCGTCAGACTACATTCCGGCAGAACAAGTAAAAAGTCGTCGCGATTCAATTGCACAGCAAAGTCACAGCCGCGACTCGCCTTCTTTAGCCGGCTGGCAAATTCCTTTACTGCGGAGTCGCCCGCGCTGTTGCCGTGAAGCTGGTCGAAATTTGCGAAATCGTCAAGGTGAACCGCGACTAGACTCAGCGGAGTGTTGTTTCGTCGCGCGCGAGCGATCTCTTTCCCAAGCAAGTGCTCGCTCGACGCTCGAGTGTGCAACCCCGTAACAGCGTCAAGACGCGAAGGATCATACGCGCTCTGCCCTGTTGCTTCTCCATCTACGTCAGTCAGTTGCCTGCGTTGCCGGCGAAATAGTCGCTGCCGGTAGACCAACCATGTATTGAAAAGAAGCAGCAGACTGAGCGTTCCCCATCTCGCCTGCTCTGAACGAATTTCCCAGAAATGGCCGCTGCTTCGGAAAAGGCTCGGAAATGCCGTGAGGAAGAGGATTGCCCACGAGAGGATTGTCACCACGAGCGCGCAGAACCAGAGCCACCACTCGCGCCTCTCAAGCCGCTGTAGACTCAGTTCCATTTCGATTCGCTTGCGATCTGCCGAACCCGTGGGAACCACAACTGCCAAAGGAGCTTACGCTCGTGCACCCGCTAAAACCAACTGGCAGGAAGGCCAAGTACAGGACAGGCTGACCTGTACAATCGTTCCGGCGCGGAGCATAAGCTTTGTGGCCGTTATGCACTGCTGCCGTTCCGGCCCTGCATCTCGCACAGCACAGACGGTGCGAATAGGCCGGTCGCCCTCCGCCATGGATAACTGAACGGTCGGGGACATGGTTGACATTTTAGACCGGGCACATCCCTGACACTTTTTGTTCTTGTTGATTGAG
>DATEMI010000432.1:0-6704 GCA_035275665.1 Terriglobales bacterium
GCCAGTGAAATTGCCGCTGCCTCCGCCGCTGGCTTGGAGAACTCCTGCTCCAACCACCAATACCAGGCCGTTAAAGCTGAAATTGCCGCTGTAGGTAAGCGTTCCCGTTACCAACAGAATGCCGTAGCCATTGGTAGCTCCCGACAGTGTCAAATTGCCATCAACCACCGTGACTTCCGGATTTCCGTTAGTGCCTAGATTGGGAATACCTGTAAAGTCGCCAGAGAAGGTCTGCGTGGCTGCGTTCGAAACATCCTGAACGATTGCGTTCAAGCCTTTCGGCGTGGAGTACAAAGTGTTTGCTGTGTTTTGAACGTTCTGTACGTCGGGTTGGGTGCCGCCGCAGGCATCGGCGCCGGTATAGTTGCCGTATCGATTGTTTGGAATTTGGTTGATAACAGTATTTCGAGCAGCTGTCGCCTCCTGCGTGGCGCTCAGGCCTCCTATTCCCACGTCAGTGACTGTGCCGATCGCCGGCACCGCGGGTCCGCCGCAGCCATCGTTTCCATTCATCGTCAGGTTATTTGAATTCGGCAACCCGCTAATCACCGGATCGTGCCCTGCCACGGTCAATGCCGCCGGCATTGGGGGAATCGCCACTCTCGCTACTTCATATTGGATCATGCGCGTAGCTTTGGTCGGCGAAGCAGCACTTGGCGCCACAGCCAGCGAAGTCAACATATACACCGGCATAGAGTCAACGGCTTTGCATGAGGCTGCTGTAACCGGACCAGCTCCGACTCCGATAGGCGTTCCAGCCAACGGAGGCGCAGCCGTACCGCACACCGGCGGGGGTCCACCGGTGGAACTGCTACCGCTTGTACTGCTGCCACTCGAGCTGGAACTGCTGCTCGAACTGCCCGTTCCAATCAGGCCTGTGCTGCTCGAACTACTACTCGAGCTACCCGTTCCAACTAAGCCTGTGCTGCTCGAACTACTGCTAGAGCTACTGCTCGAACTGCTCGAACTGCTCGAACTGCTCGAACTGCTCGAACTGCTTGAGCTGCTTGAACTCGAACCAGTGCTCGAACTACTGGAACTGGAGGTTCCAGTGCCGGCCGTTCCAGTCCCAGCGGTACTGCTGCTGGCAGTGGAACTTCCGCTCGTTGTAGTGGCGCTGGCGTGAGTGCCATTGCCGTGACTAGTTGAACCTCCTCCAAACATCGCCATCGCCATTGCCAGTTCTGATGGCAAGGTGCCGCGCTCCACGAGTCCCGGAACTTCGATTGGCGTAGTTACGTCGGAGAGAACGAATTCATTGCGGCCGTTGTAGCAGGCCTGATCAGCCTGTGGACCTCCGGGGGCCAAGTGATTGCAATTGCCAATCCCGAGCACGCACCACGGTTGAGCTGACTCATTCCCTTTCAGGTTTACTCGAGTCCATTTGTAGCCAAGAACCTGACCACCCGGCATTGGCTCTGATGCAGGAGCGGGCTGTACATACCAGGCATTTCCTGGAGGTACAGAAGTAGCAGCGTTCGGGCACGGAGCGCCCAGAGTGCCGGGGCTGCCCGGAATAATTGCCGCGCTATTTACCTCGTGGCAGATTTCGGTATCGAAATACGCATTAGTTGGATCCCATGGGGCCACGACTTCGCCGTTCTTCGGATTGAGTACGTACAGTACTCCGTTGGCTTGGCCAACTGGTACTGTCGGTAGGGTGAGATTGTTCGGCGAACTAGTGCGGATACGATCTCTAACTTCTTCCAGTCCTGATCTCGCGGCAAAATAAGCGAGGTTATTCTGGCGATAGCCGCTGGCCACTTCAGTTTCGCCATTCGTGGAGAACATCATGGCCAGCCCGATCGCTGACACCAGAATCAGGGCAAACAGCACAACCAGCAAAGCTATGCCGTGTTCTGAGTTAGTGTTTCGTTGTTTTTTCATCGGGTTAGTCCTCCAGTTCTGCGATAGCTGAGAGGGAGTTCACCTGTTGGCTTCGTGTCTGTGGGTCGTATTGACTCGACCTGGTATTGATGTTGACTTTAATGGCATCGATCTGCTGGACGAGCGGAGTGTTGTTCTTGATATCGGCGCAACCGGCAGCCGGAAGTGGTGGCGGCCCAAGTGGAGCCGGAGAGCCGCACGGATTACCGTTCACGAGCACTTCGGCGCCGCTCGCCTGAAAGTACGTAAATAGCGGCTCATTCATTCCGGTTGGATCAATCACGTTTTGAACTTCTGTGTAATAAGTCGGATTGGGATAGCCGGTAAGCGGATCCGCACCCGTTTTGGCGGTTACACTGCGCCGTATGCATGGACAGCTCGGGTCATTAGGATCGTTGGGAAAGTACTTGTACTCTACTCGGTACACCGTACCGTTGCCGTATACATCTCCTTCGAAAATAAGGTCGGTCGTAGATACAAACACCAGCCCTGAAGCAGCGGTCGTGTCAGTGAGTCCCTGGTAATTTGAGTAAAGCTCCGGTCTGGGATAACCGGACATGTGTACGTCACGCGCGAACTGATCGATAAATTCCCGATTTTGCTGCGTAAGATCGAGCTTTAGTGATTCCGTCTTGGTAGTCTTCTGAACGTTGTTTACCTGCTTGAATACAGCGCCCATAACGATCACCAGCACGAGGATGCTGATCACCAGTTCCAATAACGAGAAACCAGCTTGTGCGCCCCGCTTTGTTCTTGATCTTGTCATGTCAGTTGCCTCGTATTCCACGCAGCGTCACCGGTATGCTGAAGAAACGGCTTTCGGTCACTCCGTTTCCGCTCTCATTGATAGGCTTTGCAGCTACACTGACGATTTGAGCATTCCCTCCCGTGTTGGCGATGTTTCGAATGCGCCAGCGAACGTCATAAACCTGGTCATTGCCAATGGTACCCGCTGCGCCGGTCGCGCATAGCGTGTAGATCATCTGGTAGCCGGCAACTGGAGCTTGAGTAAAGTCAATCATCTGGTTACCGTTCGCAAGGTTCGCCAGTACGGTCAGAGGCGCGCCCGCTCCTGGGTCCGACCCCGCCGTGTTCATCACGTGCACGACTCCCTTGCAGTCAGTCACGGCGGTGTTTTGTGTGGTCGAGGACGCAGAAAGTACAAGAATTCGGTCCATCGTGCTCTGTGCCAGAGTCACGGCGGTGGAATCGAATCGGCTCTGCGCGTTACTCGCGATCGCAGTGAGGATGATCACCATCCCGCCGAGAAGTCCGATCACGAGAATGAACATCGCGATCAGAAGCTCAATCAGACTGAATCCGGTCTGCCGACTTCGGCGTGACTTGCTTTGTGTGTTCCGCGTCATTGCCAACTCCCGCCAGCGTTATCCAGCTGAAAGCGCCAAGTCTTAATGCGGCCAGCGGGGGTAACGCTAACCGCTGCCCAATCAAACCCATTGCCATTGCGCCTGGTCCATCGCAGGTATGTCACCCACGCTACAGCCGTAAGTTGATTGCCTCCCGCAGTGACAACAGTGGATACGTTGTTGCATGCCGCGCCGACGGCGATGCGCTGACACGGAAGTCCGCGCTCATTAAAAGCAATTCCCGGACTGGGCAAGCCCGCGCCATTCACCATGGGTGGGTTCGTCGCTATGTTGAGAACCGGAACTGTGTTCAACGGCCTCACGGTGTCAAATCCCTGCACGCCTTGCGGTGCATTGGTGTCTGTAATCGAGATCGGAAGAGGCAACTGCACAGCCGGTTCTGGATTTGCTCCGTTGGTGTCCCACGTGCTGTTCCCGTTCAAATCCACATACGCCACCGCTCCACCGTTACTAACGGCGCCAAGCACTTGGTAAACCTGATTGTCCTGGACGGCTCGAGTGCGGGCCACTTGCATAAGGGCGGCATAGCTCTGAGCGGCTGACTGTAGCTTTTGCGCGTCGATGATCTGAAGCATTTTCGGCGCCATGATCGCGCTCACGATCATTATGATCGCGACTACTACAAGTGCTTCCAGCAAGGTAAAGCCCCGTTGTCTTTCGGCAGTCATCCCAAGTTCCCCAGAAAAAAGCGCAGCGCATAGTCCGAGTGCGGACTTCGCGAGCTATCTCGGAACTTAGCCGATATCTAGGGTGCTCTCAAGTTACCGAAGTGAGGTTTTACACGAAAACTCAAGATTAAGAATGACTTGGCAGGAGCCGTTTTGTACTTAGTTACTTTAGTTTGCTCGGTCAGCAAAAAAGCTCTTATCTCCACTTCGACATATGTAATAAGGTCGCAGCGAAGCGCCCTCCCAATGACCGTTCTGGAACGCAGCCTCGTCATAGCGAAGCCTACGGCTCGAAAGCCGAAGGTTCCGAAGTGGAACCCGTCGCGGATTCTGGTCAGTTCCGTAACCGGACTCTTTAAATATCTTCGCCGCGCCTACAGCCTCGACCTTCGCTCTCTGGCGCTGTTCCGCGTTGGACTAGCGCTGGTTTTGATTGGAGATCTCATTGCCCGCGCTTGCGATCTGACGGTCTTCTACACAGACTGGGGAATCCTGCCGCGGGCGGCATTACTCGATAATTTTTCGCTGCCCGAGCGGTTCTCAGTTCACTTGATGAGCGGCGCGTTCGCGTTCCAGGCGGCCTTGTTCATCATCGCCGGCTTGTTCGCGCTCATGCTTCTGTTTGGAGTTCTTACCCGACTCGCAGCTTTTGCCAGCTGGTTCATGCTGATCTCCATCCAGATGAGAAATCCTGTCATCCTCCAGGGTGGGGATGTTTATCTTCGCGTGCTTGCTTTCATTGCCATTTTTCTACCGCTGGGAGCGATGTACTCCGTCGATGCTGCGCTGGACACTACTCCGGAGGAGGAACGAAACGCGAGAACCCCGGTCTACTTTTCTACCTTTGGCCTCGCGCTGATGGCCCAAATCTCGCTGGTTTATATCTTCGCGGTTCTGCTGAAGAGTGCTCCGGAGTGGCGCGTAAATTACACCGCAGTATTTTACGCACTTAGCATTCAGCAGATGTCAACGCCGTTGGGACAGTTTTTGCTGCACCTCCCAAAATTGCTTCCCTGGCTCACGCGTGGAACGATGATTCATGAAATTTCGATTCCGGCGCTCATTCTGGTCCCAATCTTTGCCGGGCCGGCGCGCTTCCTGGCTGTGGTCCTGATTCTGCTGCTGCACATTGCGTTAGGTCTATCGATACGTCTTGGCCACTTTCCTTACATCGCGGGCATAGCCGCATTGCCGCTTCTGCCCACCTGGTTTTGGAACCGGCAAATTGTTCGACAGGTTTTGCCGTGGATCTCGGATGACCGCAACAGCGGAGCAGGGACACAGATTCTCTATGACGGACAGTGTGCTTTTTGCTACAAGGCCGTCAGGATTTTGCGCAGTTTTCTGCTTGTTCCGGCAACGACGCTCATTCCTGCACAAGACTTCCCCATAACAGAGCTAGAGATGCAGCAGCGGAAAAGCTGGATCGTGGTTGGCCCTAATGGTCAGCGCTGGTATAAGTGGCAGGGATTAGTTGAACTGGTCGCCCTCTCTCCCGCTTTTCGGTGGCTGGCCCCACTGCTGCGCGCTTCGCTGGTGGCGAGCATCGGCGATCGATTCTACGAGGCAACTGAAAGAAATAGGACAAGCCTAAGCGCGCTCACAGACTGGATCAAACCGCGGCGTCTCAATCTGAAGCCATCTCTTTTCGTTACGCTATCGGGAGTGTTTTTCATCATATATGTTTCATTTTGGAACATATCGTCTGTCGTGTCGAAACCATTTCAGCCCGGCGGCGACACCATAGGCCTGGTCCTCGCCATCGATCAACGCTGGGACATGTTTGCTCCCAATCCGCTCACCTATGATGGCTGGTATGTGATCGAGGGACACTTGCGCGACGGAACCCACGTGAACGTGCTGCACCCTGAGAGTCCCGTGAGTTATGCAAAGCCCGCGAGTATTGCAGATCAATACAAAGACGAGCGCTGGCGCAAGTACCTGATGAACCTTTCGCTGGGACAGTACGAAGCTTACCGACTTTACTATGGGCGCTATCTTTGCCGATCCTGGAACACCGGTCGATGGCCGAAGGATTCAGGCGCACTGGTAAGGTTCGATATTTACTTCATGGGCCGTCAAAATTCCATCTCTGACCAAAACAGACCCTTTTCCAAAGACCTGCTCTGGCACCACGAATGTTTCTAGTGAGCTGAGATTCGGCCGTTTTCCTCAGGCTTTGGGCGGAATCTCAGTATGCGAGTGATAGTGGAAGTAGCCGATGCCTACGCGCATGTGCCGCTGGATGTGGTTGGGGACGGTGACTGCGATGGTGAGGCCGAGAATCGCATGTGCCACGCCCAGGCAGTAGATGTTTCGCCATCGGTGAAAGATCTCGCAGGCCGCCCATCCGGCGAAGAAGCAAACCGTCATTAGTACCGGATTGGGAATGTGGACTAGAGTAAACAGGACCGTACTGGCAATCGCTGCTAACCGACTCGAAAGCAGTCGCTCCAGCCGCAGAAAAAAGTACGATTGAAGAATAAATTGCTGAATAATCGCCCAGATGAAGTAAGCGAACGAGTGGGTTGCTATTCCAATCACGCCGAAGAGCGGGTGCAGAGTTCCTACATACTGCGCAATGAGAACGGCGGTCCCGGAGATCGCGACGGCCGCTGGAATCACCCACAGAGTAGATCGCAGGCCGTGCAGCCCGAGCCCGAGGTCGCGCAATCGCGGACGGTGAGCGATAGTGCTCACGAAGATAAATGCAGCCGAAGTCCAGAAGAGCCCCGACTGGGTTCTGCCGTAGCTCCAGGTA
>DATEMI010000433.1:0-2222 GCA_035275665.1 Terriglobales bacterium
CCGTTCAGCAAGCAGATTCTTGCGATCTTTGCCGGAACGAATGGCCATCTCGACGATCTGCAGGTTTCCGATGTGCGTCCGTTTGAAGATGCGCTGTACAAGTACGTAGACACAACGAATCCAGGCTTGTTGAGCGAGATCATGGAAAAGAAGCAGCTCGACGATCAGCTGAAGTCAGAGATGACGCGGCTAATCAAAGAAGCAAAACAGCAATTCGTAAGCTCGCGCGAACCGGAAAAAGCGAAAGCAATCGCGTGAAGAAGCTCCGAAGCTCGGTTCTCGTGGTGACAACATTGAATGAATGTAGCACCCGGTGGTCTTCCATGTCGGCATCGAACAAGATGAAAGAAAGCTTCGCGGCTTCGCAGCTCCGAAGCTTCGCAGCTCCCAATGGCTAACGTTCTCGATTTACGACGACGCATACGCAGCGTCCAGAACACGAAGCAGATCACTAAGGCCATGAAGATGGTCTCGGCGGCAAAGCTGCGCCGCGCGCAGGAACGTGCGCTCGCCGCGCGTCCGTACGCGCAGATGCTCGTGAATGTGCTCAAATCCCTGGTCTCGCGGGCGGAGATCTACGATCCAGTCACCGGCGAGCCGCACCATGCGCTGCTCGAACGTCGCGAAGAGAAGAACATTCTTTTAGTTGTGATCAGCGGCGATAAAGGCTTCGCCGGCGCCTTCAACGCCAACGTCGTGAAGACGACAAACCGGTTTCTTGAGGCGAAGGCGGGCAAGAACGTTGACATCATCGCCATTGGACGCAAAGGGCGTGATATGTTTCGCCGCCGCTTTCCTTACGCGCAGGCAGGCAGCGAAGACGGAGAGTATCGCCGTAATGCGCCCGTTGAAATTATCGGTGAGCAAGTTGGTGTTCTGAACAAAGTGGAATTTGGTCAAGCCAGCGGATTGGCTGCGGAGATCATTAAGCGCTATACGCGCAAGGAAGTAGACTCCGTTTATCTCGTCTATAACGAGTTCAAGTCGGTTATTGCGCAGCGCCTGGTGGTTGATCACGTGCTGCCGATTGTGCACATCGGCGAGCAGGACGTCGAACAGGTCGATCAGTTCACGCTGGAAGAGCGCCAGAAAGCTGCACACGCTGCGGCCACTGCCGGCGTGAGTGTTCGCGCGGAGGACACCTCTGCCCAGGATGATCGGCTGAAGCAATTTGGCACAGGCGATTACATCTACGAGCAAACGCCCGGGCGTCTGTTCAATGACTTGCTCCCGCGTTACGTTGCCGTGCAGATCTACCGCGCGCTGCTCGAATCGGTAGCTGCCGAGCATGCCGCGCGCATGACGGCGATGGACTCGGCTACGAACAACGCCTCGGACATGATCGACTCGCTTACCCTCACGATGAACCGCGTGCGTCAGGCGTCGATCACGAAAGAAATTATCGAAATCGTCAGCGGCGCTGCCGCTCTGTAAAAGGTTTTTATGGCACAAAATATCGGCAAGGTAATTCAGATTTCAGGTCCGGCGGTGGACGTTCAGTTCGAAGAAGCCACCATGCCGCCGATTTATCAGGCGCTGCGCATCACCAGCGAAGGTTTCAACGTTCCTGAACCGATCAGCGTGATCGTCGAAGTACAGCAGCACCTGGGGGAAGGCCGCGTGCGTTGCGTAGCAATGGAAGCCACTGAAGGCATGGTGCGCGGCATGAAGGCTATCGATCTCGGTGGTCCCATTTCGGTACCGGTGGGCAAAGCCACTTTGGGACGCGTGATCAACGTCATCGGTCAACCAGTAGACAAACTTGGCCCACTGAATGCCACCGAGACATGGCCGATTCATCGTCCGGCTCCGACATTCGAAGAGCAATCGACGACAGAAGAAATGTTCGAGACGGGCATCAAAGTTATCGACCTGATCCAGCCGTTCTTGAAGGGCGGAAAGATTGGACTTTTTGGCGGCGCCGGTGTTGGCAAGACTGTCGTCATCATGGAGCTGATCAATAACGTCGCCAAGCAACACGGCGGTTACTCCGTGTTCGCCGGAGTCGGCGAGCGTACGCGTGAAGGCAACGATCTATGGCTCGAAATGAGCGAGTCGGGAGTCATCAAGCCGGGCGACAGCAACTCGTCGAAGGCCGCGCTGGTTTATGGACAGATGACCGAGCCGCCAGGGGCTCGTCTGCGCGTTGCGCTTACCGGCCTCACCGTTGCCGAGTACTTCCGCGACAAAGAAGGCGCCGACACACTGCTCTTTATTGATAA
>DATEMI010000434.1:0-4325 GCA_035275665.1 Terriglobales bacterium
CATCTGCAAGCACTGGGGGGAGCGATCCAACCACTACGACTGCGCGTGATTGTTTAATGGACTGCTCTAGGTTCCCGATGGCGGCATTGCATGCACTCGTGCTTTCCGTCCAATTCAGCGGTTTTCCCCTAGTCGTAAGACGCGAGTATGACAACAGGTCCTCGATGAGCTGCTGCATTCGCCTCGCGCCGTCAACGGCAAAACCGATAAATTCGTCGGCGTCGCGATCAAGCTTGCCTTTGTATCTCTGCGACAGAAGTTGGGTATAGCTCGCGACCATGCGGAGAGGTTCCTGGAGATCGTGTGACGCGACGTAGGCAAACTGCTCGAGCTCGGTGTTGGAGCGGTTCAGTTCCCCAACGTTGCGGGTGAGTTGCTGCTGCACTTCCTTGCGTTCAACGATGTCCTGCTCAAGTTGCTCATTAGCTCGCTTAAGTTCGGCGGTACGCGTCGCGACCAACTCTTCCAAGTGAATCTGATGCTCTTGCAGTGCTTGCTCGGCGCGTTTTCGGTCGGTGATATCGCGGTTTACAATCACGAGCTTATCGACTTTCCCGTCAGCATCCAGAATCGTGCTCGCCGTCGACTCCAGAACCCGCCAACTGCCGTCCCTGTGCCGCATACGGTATTCAATCCGCTTGCCCACTCCGCTGCGTGATGCTTCAACCGATGCTTCTCTCACTTTCTCGCGGTCTTCGGGATGTATTTGCTCGAATGAAGACGTGGCCTCAAGCTGCTCTGGGCTGTAACCCAGGATCCGTTCATAGGACGGGCTGTTGTAGACTCGGCGGCCGTTGGTGTCTACGACTGCTATCATGTCGGCCGCCTTCTCGGTGATCAGCCGGAAAAGATCATCTTGCTCAATCAATCGGCGGCGAATGCTGCGGATCTGGTACTGCTGATAGATCGCGTAGAAATCGAATAATAGAATCAGGCCGATTAGCCCGCGTACGGCCCGATTCATCTGTAATTCCTCGAAGCCTCGAAATGATGAAGCTGCCATCGGCAGCACGAACGAGGCGATTCCGAAGGCGAGAAGAAGGGTTACAATAACCACGCAGGCCCAGAGCCACCACTCGCGTTTTTCGATCTTATGTATACCCAGGCGGATAGGGTCGGATGGACGTCCACTGGATGGAGAATCACCTCCCATTGAACCGACCTCGAATGTTCTCAGAGTCATCTCTCCACACGCCTCGTGCCGGAAACCACAAACTCGCCTAAGATGATTCTGCGGAACGCATACCTTGCCGCTTCATGGGTTTCCAGCTCATGTCTCCGCGCACGTATTCCCATAGTCCTTTCAGCCGCCAGACCATGTGCAACTGCCGATAAGGAAAATGTTCGAAAAAGCAGTAGCTGACAAGGCGCACTACGTCTTGCCAGGCGTTGTAACGCTTGTACGTGATCTCTTCTTGTAGAACTGAGCCGATTGAAATGACAGTAGCGAAAGCATAGCCGAAAAGCAGGAACTGAAGGAAAAACTGTCGGCTCAGCACGCCGAAATACGCGGCCAGAATAATCGTCGCCATTCCGGCAACCTCGAGTATCGGCGCGGCCAGCTCAAACAACCACAAATAAGGAAGCGCAAACCAGCCGATGCGCCCATACCGCGGCCGGAAGAGCATGTCGCGGTTTGGCCAAAGCACATCCAACAGACCCTTTTGCCAGCGCGCCCGCTGCCTTGCGAGAGACTTCAAATCGGAAGGGGCTTCTGTCCAGCACATAGGGTCGGGTACGAAGTGAATGTGGTAATTCGCACCTTTGTTTAGAAGATGCCGGTGTAGTCGTGCGACCACATCGAGATCTTCGCCAATGGCATTCGAACGGTATCCCCCGATGGCCCGTACCAAGTCTGTGCGAAATACACCGAAGGCTCCGGAGATGACCATCAGCATATTCCCCTGCCCCCAAGCCTCGCGCCCAATCAAGAACGCGCGTAGATACTCGATTACCTGAATGACTTCGATGCTCTTGCTTGGGAGCCGGGCGCGCCGCAATTGCCCTTCCACAATTTCCGACCCATTCAGGACGCGAATGATGCCACCCACGGCCACTACCCGTTTTGGGTCGTTGAGGATAGGCACCATGATCCGCAGGAGTGCGTCTCTTTCCAAAATGGAGTCGGCATCCACGACGCAGATGTAAGGCGATGTTGCCGCATTCAATCCTGCGTTCACCGCGTCGGCTTTGCTGCCGCCTGGATCTTTGTCAATTACCAAGAGTTGCGGGTTGAGGCCACTTCGATAGAGATTGCGAACACGCGCGCTCTTCACTTCGGGTACGTATACAGCCCGAACCGGCCGGAGCTGAAAAGCCTGTCGCAATTCGTCGAGCGTTCGATCCCGGGAGCCATCGTTAACAACCACCACTTCCAATTCAGGGTAGTCGAGTTCCACCAAGTTGCGGATCGCCACGCGGATAGACTTTTCCTCGTTATGAGCGGGCACAATCAGCGTGATCGGCGGCGCCAACGGCGCTTCCCGCGTCCAAGACAATCGGTGACTCTCTAACCTTCGCTGATGCGCTGCGCTAGTCCTCAGGGCGATAATCAACATCACCAGATACGCCACATTGCTGGCTACGTAGTACCAGAAGAGAACCTGATTAGCACCCTGCAGAAAGTGAATCATCGGATTGCCGTCATCTTGCCAGGCTGACTATCTTGTTGAGTCTCTGGCAACGAGACTTCCTCGGGCAACGCTGCGGAGTGCAGAACGTTCTGCAGGCGCTCGCGGTTCTCTTCTTTCATGAGGGTATTGCCTTGAAGCTCCGCCTCAAGTTTTCCGCGAAGATTCGCATTTTCCAGCGCGGTCAAGTAGGCATGCAACCCATAGCGATCGCGCGTGCCCACAACCTGTTCGAATGTCGGTAGCAAGTCTCCTTTGAAAACCACCAGCCCTTCGGCTGCCCGCAACCGCACCAAACGATTTGCATCCGTGATTCCACGCAGAAGTGCCGAGGTGGCGCGAGGATCCGCCAGTTTTCCGAGGCTTACCATCGCGCGAAGGCGTACAAACCAGATTGGATCGCGCGCCAGCTCATTGAGAACGTCAAGAGCCAAAGCCGAATCGGAGTGACCCAACGCGCGGGCGGTAGCCGCGCGCAGCTCGTCGAGGTCGTCTCCCACGAACTGCAAAAGGTCAAGGCCGAGCGAAGGGGTAGCTACTTCGCCGAGCACGCGCCCCAGCACTTCGCGCAGGGGACCTTCGGCATTTTGCACGTAGGGAAGCAGAAGTTGTGGCCGCTCCGCGGAGCACTGGATCAGCGCGCTTTGTAGGGGAAGCGCGGGCACGGTCAATCCCTGCTCTGCTAGCCACACGAGGATTTCTTCGGCCGCTTGCGGGCAAGCCGTGCGGCCAAGGCCGCGCAACGCTGCCAGGCGAATTTCCACGTCGCTATCGCGCAGCCCCTCGGCGAGCGCCGGAATGCCTTCGGGCGCGCGTGTTCTTCCCAACGCCACCAAGGCACGCATACGCCTCCAGCTCTTAAAGTGCCTGGCCTCGAAAATGCACTTCTCGATGAGCCCGCTGTTGCGCAGGAACTTTAGCAACTCTGCAGACTGCTCCGGGCCGGCTGCTTCAAACTGGTCTAAGGCCATCGTTTCGATAATGCGGCGATCAAATTTCTTGTTTCGCCACGTATCAAACGGGATCCACCCAGAGATGAGCGCCTGCCATTTCTGGCGGAGCTCAAACACGCGGGCGTCGCGCTTCGCAAAGTACCGTCGGCGGTGAGTGCGGCGGAGCAGAATAAATGCAAGTAACAGCGCGTCGGCAACAAGCGCGCCAATAATGGCTTTGAAAACAAAGGTCGATGGAGCAAGCCGCCAGAGCCTCCGCAGGTTTGCAAAGACAAAGTCAATAGCGGAAGTCAAATGCGGCATCCAGAGTCTGCGTAGCTTTTCAAAAATGGACGCCATAGCTGAATCCGAAGGTCACGTCAGTGCGGTTTTGCGTCCGCTTTTGGTACGCAGCCAGGCCTGTGACGTCCTGCCGCGCATTGAACTGGAACCGCAAACTGCCGCCGTAGATCTGTGAGGCAAAAGCACCAATCTGGTCGATTTGTCCGAAGTTTTCGGTGCCCGCCGCGAACAAAACATTCCCGGAGAGGCGCTTTGTCCCGCGGGACCCAAGCGGGAAAGCCAGTCGTGCGTTTCCGGACGGACGCCACTCAGGGCCAGTGCCGGAGAATGCGCTACGTGCGCCAGTCGCACCTACCGTGAGCATCCATTCGCGCGGCAGGTAAACGATAATGGTGTTATTGAGGGTCAGGATTCGCGACGTCCGGTACCAATACCAATGCTGCCCGTATGAGATTTCTAG
>DATEMI010000435.1:0-4430 GCA_035275665.1 Terriglobales bacterium
TTGACTGCCTGCTTTTCGTCTACCTGGTAGGAGGCGAACGGCATGTCGGCGATTACCAGCGCGCGCTTTACCCCACGCCGGACGGCCCGAGTGTGATGCAGCATTTCCTCGACGGTGATAGGCAGGGTGTTTTCGTAGCCGAGCACAACCATAGCCAGCGAATCGCCGACAAGGATCATGTCGATACCGGCCTGATCGACGAGCCGCGAAGTCGCATAGTCGTAGGCGGTGAGACAGGTGATCGGCCTGCCTTGCTGCTTCTTTTCCTGTATGGAGGTGATGGTGACCTTGGAATCGTCACCTGGACGAGAGGCGGTGATGCTCATTGTGTCCTCCAGTGCACCTCCGCATTAGCGGATAGCGCCTGTGCTGCTATTCAGATGCAGACGCGGCCATTCTAGCCGCAAATCCTCAGGAAACCAAGTTACCTACTACACGTGGCCTGACTGCCTACCCGAGCCAGCTTCAATGCTGTTCGAGCATGGCCATTTCCCGCCTGGAACGCGGTCCCCAGTCAGAGACGTTGCGCTCAGTCGAGCTCTTGTGGTCGTCCTCGGGGAGCTTGAATTGTTTGCTCGGCGTGAGCTCCTGACGCTGGTACGAGGAACCGATGTCCTGGCCATAAACCACTTGCGGCGTAGCGGCCATGCGGTAGTACAGCAGCTTTCCGACGAACTGTCCGTCTTCCAACAGGATGGGCATGTCGTGGGCACGCACTTCGAGGACGGCTTTAGTTCCGGGAATCTCGCCCTTGGCGCCATAACCGAATCCCGGATCGAAGAATCCGGCGTAGTGGACGTGGAACTCACCCATGGCGGGATCGTAGGCGACCATTTCCGCGGCATGGTCGGGAGGAACGCGGACTTTTTCTTTCGAAGCGAGGAGATAGAACTCGTGCGGTTCCAAAATGAGACGACGACTTCTGGGTGCGCGGATGAAGTCCCAGAAGTCGGACATGTCATAGTGGCGAATCTTGCTGAGATCAACCGGCGTAGCAAACTTCTTGGCCTTGTAGGCAATGATGTCAGAACGATCGGTGGCTTCGAGGTTCACCGTAACCGAGAGTCCGCGGTTGATCGCGCTTACTAGCCGATCTTCGCTCTCATAGCGGACGAGGAGATCGTCCTTGGCGAGCTCGCGCAGGGCGCTGTCGCCCCGGGCTTCGGCCTTGCCGCGAATGAATCGGAGCTGGTTCAGCTTGAGACCTTCGCGAACGTAAACCGGAAAGCTGCGCGTGACGACTTCAACGTATAGCTCACCTGTGTATCCGCGCGGTACGCGTTCGAACTCTTCGCCATGCTCGGTGATGAGGCGGGTAAAGATGTCCAGTCGTCCTGTTGTGCTCTTCGGATTGGCGATACCACTGATATCGGCCGGCAGCCGGAGCGTCTCTTTGAGCTTGATTACGTACACCGAGTTCGGCGTGAGCAGAGCAGGCTGGCGGAGATCAACCGTGTCGATGAGGAGCCCATCCCGGATCTTTCCTTCGAGAGTGGCCGACTTGCCAGGCAGAAAGCTGGCACGAATGTGGAAGGCTTGATCGCCCAGACGCAGATCAATGCTGGCTGGCTGGATTTGCGCGTCAGTAATTTCTGGGTTAGCGGCGACCGTGCCATTCGCGATCAGAGTGCGAATGGACTGAGCCGGAAGGATTCCATTACTGCGTTCTACTTCGGAGTCGGACAGGCGGGTATAGCTGGGAGTGCTCATGAAAGACGAAGGTCCTTGCGGCAGATTACTTGCCAGAACAACTCAGAGCAATAGACATTCTGCGAGCAAAACGTGGTGCGTATCGTGGAATTCAGGGCAGAAACTGCGGCTTCGCTTGTGGGACTACTTTGGACAGAGGCCTTGGACTATTTACGGCTAGGATTCAACGTCTAAGGTCATGGAAAGGCGACCAAAACCCCGACTCATGACCTGCCAGAAAAGTGCCCCCCGGTCAGGACCAGAATTCGCTGCTTCTTTCCCTGCCGGCATCCTGGCCTGGGCGCCAGCCTGTGCTAAGTAGCGTTGCCAGATGGGATTATTGCCAAATTCCCTGCTGATTCCCTGCAAATTCCCCTGGTCAATTGCGAACCGCTTGTGTTTATGCGGGTCTCACGATTGAATTTTTTCTCGCGGGAAAAATTTCCCTGCAAAGTTCCCTGCGCAGGGAACTTCGTGAATCGCATTGATCTAAGAGGGAAACTATGCAGCCTTTCCTGCTTCATTCAAGGCAAGGACAGCCAACTCCAGACGATCACGGGCTCCCGTCTTGCCGAAGATGCTCTGCAGATGGCGTTTGACCGTGTTCTCGCTGATGTTGAGCTGGGTCGCGATATCTCGATTCTTCATGCCCCGAGCGACGGAGTACGCGATCTGTCGCTCTCGGTCAGAGAGGCGATGGAGCGAAGCTTGGGGGGCGCGCTGGGTGTCTCGATTGTCATTCGCGAGGCTGCTCACGACTTGACGTGCGAGTTCGTCAGAGAAAGCCAGTTCACCTCCCGCCACTACACGAATGGATTCGAAGAGACTTTGTGGGCCATCACCTTTCATGACCAGCCCGCGGGCGCCAAGCCGGACGACTTGGGCATAATCGGCCTCAGACTCCGACGCGGTCAGCACAACCGTGGCAACGCGGGTACCGTTTCGGTCCAGAGTTCTGAGGACCTCGAAGCCATCGAAATCGGGCATGAACAGATCGAGGACGAGAACGTCGGGGTGATGCTGCTGCACCATTTGCAGTGCTTCCTGCCCGTTAGTAGCTGAGCCTTCGATCTCAAAGTCTCCTTGTGTGGAAAGGAGGAGTGACAGCGACTCGCGGAGAATGGCATGGTCATCCGCGATTACGATCCTGATCTTTTGCACGTCGAAGTCCGCCATAGGTATTCGCTTAGATGCAGGGGGATTAAGGTGGGTGGGAACACGGAATCAGCTTCTTCTGGGCGATTCCGTGCTGTTACGAAGGTGCAGCTCACCCTGATGCAGGCCGGTTTTCCTATGCTATAGTCCGGGTCGAAGCTGCGGTTCCGGGGCTTCTCTGGGTGCCGTTGTGACGGTTGACGAAGAACTCTCCCAACTCGATGACAACGTCCGGCGCCTGAAAATCGAATACGACGTCTTCTTTGGCGGAGGCGCCAAAAAGCCTCCTACAGAGCTGGAATGGCGAGTCCAATCGACCCTGAAGAAATTCAGTGACGGCCGCCGGATGAGCTACGGCCAGCGCTTTAAATTCAGCACTATCCAGCAGAAATTCGCCATCTACAACAGTCTTTGGCAACAGAAGCTCAGGATTAAAGAGGAAGGCTACCGCCGTCCGCAGGACGCGCTGCTCGCGATTCAGGGCGTGCGGGAATTCCAGGGAGAACACGACGTTATCGACGCCGATGTGGCAGCCTTCAGAATCGCTGATGCCGACTCTGAAAAGTCAACGATTAAAGCTTTGTATGACGCAATGCTCCATGCGAGCCAGACGTCGAATTCGAAAGGCCCTGCTGGAAATTTCGAATCGTTCCAGAAGTTCGTAAAGAAGAAAACCGAGCAGCTCCGCCAGGAGTACGGCTCCTCCGCAGTTGAATTCGCGGTGGAAGTGGAAGATGGCAAGGTCCGGTTAAAAGCTAAGGCAAAGTAGGTCTCTCCTCACTTAACTACTCACTTAACTGCAAATATCCGATCTGCAACACCCATCCACCTACGGGCACGAATACTGATTTCGCGCCGCCGTTTGTCCCGCTGCCTCGATTTTGTTACACTGGCGCGCCGTTGGAGGGAGACACGCATGAAACTTACACGACATCTCACATTATTCGTTGCTTTACTCATGATCGCCAGCTTTGGCTATGCACAGGCAGCAGGCACGGCCAATGATACGAGCAAGACCTCAACCACGAGTTCGAAGTCGAAGAAGAGCACTCGCACATCCACGAGCAAAAGCGCGAGACTCGACATCAACACAGCGAGTAAGGAAGAGTTAAGTCAGCTTCCGGGAATCGGCGATGCCCTGTCGCAGAAGATCATTGATGGCCGTCCGTACAATGCGAAGAACGATCTGGTTCGCCGCAAGATCATTCCGCAGTCAACCTACGACGGCATCAAGGACCAGATCATCGCCCATCGTGCCGGTGGCGCTTCCAAGGCAAGCAAGAAGGGAAGCAGCGGCGCATCGAACTGAAACATAGGGCACAGAGGAAGGTTAGATGGGACAGGGAATTACTTCTCTGTCCTCTTCCTTTTCGGTTCACGTGTTAGTTCGAACGCAGGAACTCGGTCCTTGAATTTCCCCTGTACCCTGCCCCATGTTCCCTGTACCCTAATTCCAGAGGTTTTCGATCGCATAGGCCTGTGGGATACCTGGCCGCTGCGACGGTGCTGAACTTGACAAGGTTCCAGCCGAGGGTACGAGGGGAAACGCTCGCGCCTCCCGTTTTGGAAAGGAAACCACTCCGCCA
>DATEMI010000436.1:0-6411 GCA_035275665.1 Terriglobales bacterium
AATATGAAATCGAGCGCCAGATTGAGACCGTCGAATCGGGCGAAAAGGTGGCGCAGGAGACGCGCCTGTACAACGCCAATGAGGGCAGAACCTACAGCATGAGATCGAAGGAAGAAGCGCATGACTATCGCTACTTCCCCGAACCCGATCTGCTTCCGCTGATCGTCGATGCGAAATGGCAGGAGGAAATCCGCGCGTCCCTGCCCGAGATGCCGGAAGCTCGACGCGAGCGCTTGATTTCCCAATACGGCATCACCGCCTACGACGCTGCAGTCCTCACGGCTTCCCGTACGCTTGCAGACCAGTTCGAGGAAGCCGCGCAGTCCGCAAAGAATCCCAAGCGCGTCGCGAATCTCGTGCAGAGCGAGATTATGGGGAGACTAAAAGCTCGCGGACTGGAGATTGAGCATTCGCCCATCAGCATGAAAGGGGTGGCTATGTCAGCCGATCTCGTCGAGAGCGGAACGATCTCCGGAAAGATTCTTAAAGACCTCTACGATCTCGCCTTCGAACGCAATCAGGATTTTCCCAGCATTTATGACCAGGAAAAGCCGCAGCAGATCACAGATACTTCGGCGATTGAAAAGATGATCGACGATGTGATCGTCGCCAATCCCAAACAGGTCGAGCAATACCGCGCGGGAAAGAAGACCGTCGCCGGTTTCTTTGTTGGCCAGGTAATGAAAGCGTCGAAGGGGCAGGCGAATCCTGCTCTGGTGAATGAGATCCTTACTCGTAAGCTCGGCGGGTAACGGCGTTTTCACACTCAGTCACGGAAGTCAGTACCGTCCGCGGTAGCGGATGGGTAATGCTCAAGTGCTAGTCTCACCCATTCGCTACCGCGAACGGTACTGACCTCTGCGTCCTCCGTGGCTGCGTAGTAAAAATTCCCGAACGATTCCCCGAAACTCCCGTTCTTCACTCATGAGACGTAGCATGGGTGTCCTGGAGCACTCCATTTCCGGCACGATGGCCTTCAATCTTGCACAAGCGGAGTCACGCTGCGTGACCGACTGCGGCGTTTCGCCGAATGTCGAAAGGCTGGTGCGCGAGCATTCGCGTCTGGTATTCCGCATCGCGTACTCGGTTGTCCGCAATCACGCCGACGCCGAGGACATCGTGCAGGAAGTCTTCTTACGGGTCGCGAAGCATGGCGCAAAAGACATCGGCGATGGGAAAGCTTGGCTTGCGCGGATTGCGTGGCGCGCATCCGTAGATCGCTATCGCAGCGCGAGGAGGCAGAGCCAGGATGAGTTCGACGAACAAATCCACGTGCCGCTTGTCCAGGCTGGCGGTACGGAAAGTGATGCAATATCCCGCGAAACGCTCGCCTTACTCGACCGCCTGATAGCTGCTCTGCCAAAGAAAGAGCGTGAGGCGCTATTGCTCACCTCGGTCGAGGAACTGAGCAGCACCGAAGCTGCAAGAGTTCTCGGCACAAGCGAGACCTCAGTTCGAGCACGAGTGTTCCGCGCACGTCAACGCCTCGCGGAGAAGCTGCAGAAGTTAACGGGTGTGGATTATGGACGCTGAAAACAGATCCAGTCGGCAACGAAATTTTGACCAGTGGCTAGACTCTGCGCTGCGCGCACGGAGCAATGCCGAACCGCGGATGGGATTTGAGGAGCGCGTGCTCGCGCGATTGGCATCGGAGTCTCAACGCAGATTTGTCTTCTGGCCGGTGATGGCAACGGCCGTCGTAGCACTGATAGCAATAGCAATTGCAGTCGCTCTGCTGCATCGCCCTCAGCCGGAGCGCGCAATTGCCCATGCGACCACCGAACCCGCGAATGTTTCGGCTGTCAATAGCGCGCGTGTGCAAGCAAGCTCAACGACGAAAACCTTGGGCGTTAGTAAAGCCAGGAATTCTCAGTCCATTCGCGGTGAGCATGCGTCGTGCTGCGCTCTTGCACATGTATCCGCCGTTCGAAATGCTGAAGCGCATTTGCCGAGATTAGCTGGCTTCCCCGCGCCTCGCCCGGAAACGCAGCAAGAGCGGCTACTGGCGCAACTTGCAGACCAATTAGTGGCAAGGAAAGAATTTTCTGAAGTCGCCAGACTCTCCGTCGATTTGCCTCCGCAGGATTTATCGATTCAGGAATTAAGCATAGAGCCACTGGACACAACTTCAGGAAGCAGTAGTCCACGAGAATGACTGGAAGGAAACGATGACTCAAAAACGTACGAATACATTCGCAACTTACCTCTGCCTTGCTCTGGCTTTTGCTTCAACGGCAGTTTGTGCGCAGGAAGCAAAGCCCCATCCGTCGAACGATGTTTACAAGGTCGAGTATGTCTTTTCCGAACTGCAGGATAACAAGAAAGTAAATACCCGAACGTACACCGTTCTTGTCGAGCACCTGGAGAAAGCCAGCCTTCGGCTGGGCAGCCGCGTTCCCATCGCGGTGGGTAGCACACAGTTCCAGTACCTGGACGTAGGTGTAGACATCGATTGCACGGTTGAACCCGGGGATTCTGACGTTGGCTTGCGCACTAACGTAGACATTACACGCATGGCGCCGGAAAACCGCATCGGGCAGCCGATTGTCCGTCAGACAAAAATTCAAGTGCACAACTTCGTACAGCTGGGAAAACCCACCATAATCGCTACGGCTGACGAAGTGGATACAACAGGGCGCTTTCAAATGGAAGCTACGGTAACGAAGATGAAGTAGATCAACCAACCGCCCAATGAATAAAGGGAAGAGGTTCGGTTTTGTCTTCGCTGCGGCTGCGTCGTTAATACCGAGGCGTCTCCACTTCTCGCACCAGCGCACGCAGGAGCATGTTGACGAACATCAGCACGACAGCTCCCACCAAAGCGGAAAGGAAGTGTCGGATGAAGAATCCCGGCACCAGCCTCGACGTGATCTCGAGAATGATGGCGTTGATGATGAACCAAAAGATTCCCAGCGTGAGTACCGTTAGAGGAAAGGTGATGATCTTAAGGATCAACCCCAGCGTCGCGTTCAGGAACCCGAATACGATCGCCGCGACTAGCGCTGCGCCGAGACTTCTCACAAAGAATCCCGGAACGATATAAGACACAATGAGCAGACTGAGCGACATCAGCAGCCAGCGAACGAGTGCGTTGATCATGCGGCGGAGCGGCCGCTCGTGCTAGTAGATTTCGGCTTCGAGCAAATGGAGATCGACGAGCAGTCCGTAAGTCCTGAGCAGGTTATATATCATGAAGCCGCGCGAGAACAGGGGGATGATCATCTCCAGCATGTGATCGCCCATTATCCCATTCACGATCATGAACAAGGTGCTGCAGGCATATAGGCCGATCGCTAAAAGCAGGGCTTTCAGGTTCAGTTTGTACGTCTGAACGCCGACGATGGCAAACGTGAATGCCATGATTCCCGAAGCGATCGCGATGGGCAAATTTTCCCGGCAGACATAGAGTTCGATTCCTGATAGGACAGCCACAGCGAAGAAGCGAACAGATGCGCGCTGCACCAGCCGCGTGACGAGACTGCGAGCGGCGGTAGTATCGACGCGTTTGGCGATGAAGCTGGCCTCATCGAAAACTGTCTCTTTCTTTTCTCCCGTTTCGGAGAGTAACCGATTGACATCGACGGCCTTCTGGAAGACGACTTCCGGACCCTGGTAGATGGTCTCCCGATCCGGCATGACGAGATCCTGCGCGATGCGGCCGAGCTTCGCGAACATTTCCGGAATTTGGCCTTGATGGACGGTTTCCGTCTGAGGCTTCAGCGGTACTTCTTGCTCGGGTTTGCGTGCGAAACGCCGACTGATGAAGTCAGGAATCTCGCCCTGGTGCACCGTTTCTTTTCCAGCGTGGGTCTCAGCGACGGAGGGTTTGAGCTGGCGTGGTTTGAAAAGGTCCACCTCAGGGCCGTCGTAGACGGTCTCTTTGCGAGGCGTGAGGGTGGACTCGCTGCTCATACAAATGTAAGTGGCGCAAAATAAAGAATAATGTGGAAATTAGAAATCCTTAGTTGCAATTAGGCGCCAGCGGTTACGGCCGGTCACTCAGTTGTTACCTCGGTAAGCACAGGCAGTGAAAAGCCGACGACGCGATTCGGAGTAGCTCCGGGCTGTGATCTGCGCTATTTCTTACCTGCAAGCCCATGGCCAGTCTCACCAACGTTTTACATCCTCGTGACATTTCTGTGACAAACCGGACACCGCGCTTGGCTATTTTGCTAGGTAAATACTCAGGTAGCGAGGGAATCGATGCAAGGTTTCAAAGGACAGGCATTTGCGATGAGCATGGGTGCTTCGGCCGCAGGCGTTGGCAGCGCACATAACGGAAACGCCATAAATCCCGCGATTCTGGAAAATAAACCTGCAGCCTCGCCGTCGAATGGGCCGTCAGTCGTACAGCGTCGAGATGGGGCCGACGGCAGCGCTCGCCAGCACCTTCGCGTAATCTCTCGCGGGCGAATTATCGTGGTTCCCATCGCCGATATCGAGTGCTTTACCGCAGCTGCGAACTATATCGAAATTCATGCTGCGGGGGTGACTTATACCATGAGGTCCACGATGAATGAACTTCAGCAGAAGCTGAGCCCCAAAGTGTTCGCCCGCATACATCGTTCGACCATCGTGAATCTTATGCACGTGAAAGACTGCAAGTCACTGCGTCGTGGAGACAGCTTAATTACCCTGCTGAGCGGTAGAGAACTGGTGGCCACGCGCAACCACAAAGACTTTTATCGCGCGCTCCAAGAAGTTTCCTAGCATTTGCTGTGGACGAAGTGGACTTGGTCAACTGCGTGGACAAGGGGCTGTTTCAGTACTTAGATCCACGAAGTCACAAAGTCCACTTTGTCCACTCAGGCATCACCTACCCCGCCTAAGTTGACAGACTCATCTCAATGTGTAGAATCACCTTAACCCGCAGCTAGCGGGAATGAGCTTCAAATGACTCCTCTCACGGGAACCCGAATGTATATGGGCATGTGCACCCCGGGCGGTGACCTGTCCACATCGGGAAAGTGAGAGTCGAGCAATAACCTTCCTGACGTGAGCGGCCGCCTGGGGATCCCGGCGGTCTTCGTATTTTCAGCACAAATTTCACAGCTTACGCAGGAGGATTCATGTCTTCAGACAATCGCGGTCTTTGTACCCGGACAATTCACGGTACGCTCCCCCCAGATTCCGCCACCGGCGCCATCCTTACTCCGATTTATCAATCAACGACATTCGTTCAGGAAGCAGTTGGAGTTCATAAGGGATTCACGTATTCCCGCGCGGCCAATCCGACGGTCTCGGCCTTGGAAGATGTTCTTGGCTCGCTCGAAACGGCGCCCACGCTTTGCTTCTCGACTGGCATGGCGGCCATCAGCACGCTCTTCCTTTCCATTTTGAAACAGGGCGACCACGCAATCATTTCCGATGTTGTCTACGGCGGCACGGTGCGTCTCTTTCGCCAGGTGCTGGAAGGATTGGGAGTGCGGGCAAGCTTTGTCGACACATCTGACGTTGCAGCAGTTGCCGCCGCGGTGGAAGCGCGAACCAAGCTGATCTTTATCGAGACGCCGGCGAATCCCACTCTGAAACTCACCGACATCGCGGCGGTTTCTTCAGTGGCGCGCAAAGCCGGCGTTCTGCTGGCTGTCGACAATACGTTCCTCACTGCCGCGCTTCAGCCCGTCTTCGAACTCGGTGCTGATATCAGCGTGCTCTCGACCACCAAGTACATCGAAGGTCACAATGCCACCGTCGGCGGATCGCTCGCTACAAAGGACGAAGCTCTGCTGGAGCGCTTCCGGCTCGTGCGCAAGACGATTGGCTGCATTCAGTCGCCGCTCGAATCATGGCTTACTCAACGCGGGCTCAAGACGCTCAGCATGCGCCTGGAACGACATTCCCAAAATGCGCTCACCGTTGCGAACTGGCTTGAAGAGCACCCGACCGTACAGCGTGTCTCCTATCCTGGGCTGCGTTCATTCCCTCAATATGAACTCGCGTGCCGCCAGCATGTGGCTCATGGCGGAATGCTCTCGTTCGAAGTAAATGGCGGCACTCCCGCTGCTTTGGAACTGATGAAGTCGGTGAAGCTCTGCTCGCTTGCGGAGAATCTTGGCGCGGCGGAAACGCTGATCACGCATCCAGCGAGCATGACGCACGCAGATATTCCCCCAGAGACGCGCGTTGCGCTTGGCATTCCCGACGGACTGATCCGACTGTCGGTCGGACTTGAAGATGCGTCGGACATCACAGCCGATCTCGAGCTGGCGCTGGAGAAGGCGGAAAGCTGTAACACCGAGAGGAGCGCGGCATGCGCGTAATCGTCCTCAAGTTCGGCAGCTCGGTGCTGCGCAGCGAGGCGGACCTTCCGCGCGCTGTCCACGAGATCTACCGCTGGCTGCGCGATGGCGACTCCGTTGTGGCAGTCGTCTCCGCTTTTGGGAAGACCACCGATCAACTTCTCGCCTC
>DATEMI010000437.1:0-3479 GCA_035275665.1 Terriglobales bacterium
CGACGTGCCGGAGCGTCAGGATCGAAGGTGTTATCTACGGCTATAGAAACCGACGAGGCGTCCGCTGCATACGCTGCATTGAGACGAATCCAACCGCCTTCGGTGAGATTGGCAATGCCATGTGCCACAGCGTTTTCAACGAGCGGCTGCAGGATTAGCGGCGGAACCATGCAGGTAAGTACCTGGGCGTCTACCTTCTCTTCCATGTTCAAACGAGAGCCAAAACGAATTTTTTCGACAGCAAGAAAAGAGTGAATAAGCGAGAGCTCTTCCTGCAGGGGAATCAATTCTTTTTCGCCAAGTCCCAGGGTCGCACGAAGAAAGTCCGCGAGCGCGATACACATTTCGCGCGCGCGTTTCGGATCGCTGCTGGTGAGGGCACTAATCGAGTGCAGGCTATTGAACAGGAAGTGCGGATTCACCTGAGCCTTGAGCGCGCGCAACTCAGCATCGCGCGCGAGCATGTGGGCTTCCATCACACGTTGTTCTGCTTCCCGAGACTCTTGTTGCGCCTGAAGAACGTAGAAAAGAGCGACCGCGAGCAGATATTCGAGAATCCCGATAATCAGCAGGAGCTGAGTAATGTTGAGAACCTTGGTCTCGATATCGCTGAAGCGCGCGGTATGCGAGAGTACCTTGGCGAAGCCCAATGCTGTAAGCACCCAGAAGCCGCTGACGATGATCGCCGCCAGCAGATGAGGTCCGACCAGGCCAAGGAAACTGGTTCCCTCAATGGGAATGCCGCGGCATGAGTACCAGGCTGAAAGGCAGATGAAGGCGTAAAAGGCCGAAAGGGGAAAGAAGAAGATACCTGCGTCGAGCCAGCCGACTCCGCTGTGATAGGTGATCAGATAAAACAACAGCTCGGTGACGGTGAGCCATGCGAACAAATAAAGAGCGAGGCGGCGCGGATGTCCGAGGATCGGATGCATAGGCTACCAGCTCTTCACCTCGATGCCTCCAAACACTGCCGCGCCACGGACGACAACGGTCTTCACTGGACGATCGGGACGAGGAATATGACGAGTCTTGTCGACATACCCGCCGAAGATTCCAAGACCTTCCACTGAAACCTTCCACCATTCCGGAACGATGATTTCGCCGCCACCGAAGATCGCAGTGGCATCGATGATCGTGCGTTCGCCTTCCATTTCGGCACGAGAGAGATCGATCTTAAATCCACCGAAGAAAGCAACCAGGCTGCCGCCGTCGACGATCGTGCCTTCGATCCGTCGTTCAATTCCGCCAAAGACTGCAACCGAGCTCAGTGGTCCACCACCCCCGCCGGGATTCATCACGCGCGGAAACGAAAATGTGCGTCGTCCTTCGCGAACCTCATTTGCTTGCCACGCGAGCAGTACGCCGGCCGCGATCAGAAACAACGGCCAGAGTTGTCCAAACCCGAATCGGATATAGCCGAACTCGTGCAGGGTGATCAGAATGCCGAGGGAGATCAAAACTCCGCCCCAAACGCGGCCGCTGGGAGAGTTTGCGTCGATCAGGTGAATCAGGCCGCCGACGGCGAACAGCATGGGCCATAGACGCCACAAAATCGCGGCGTCGATGATGCCGAATCGGTCGAGCAACAGCACAGTGCCAATGCCGGCAATCAGGAGGCCGGAGATCAGCGTGCCCGTCGCGGCTCGGTTACGTGCTTCCATTTCGTTGCCCCAGAATTCTCTCCATTGCTCCAGACTCATGGCTTACCGCCCCGCTCTCTGGGGCAGGAACAACAGGACAATGCCCCAGGAGATCAGCAGCAGCGGCCACCATGTTACGAGGTCTCCTGGAAGATTAAAGCTCATTTGCACGACGTGCAGGCGCGAGAGCAGCGCCAAGGTGCCGATTATGGCAATGACGATTCCGATCACGATGTCGCTGGGGCGAGAGTGAAAGTGGCTGCGATCCATACCGATCTCCTCGCAAATGGTTCCGTTGTTCACGAGTCGAAGGTATGGGATTAGACAATCGCAGTCTTGCGGTTTTCGGCGAACAGCGGTTGGTTACCGGCAAATAACGGCGATCGTCATAGAGACTAGCGTCAGGCCGCAACTAGGAATGATTGCGCAGAGATTTGAAATGGGTCGTGTTCAATCCGCAATTCCCGGTACTGCCCACGCGAAATCAGCCATGGAGTCTCTCGAAATTCTTGGCGCGGAAACTTCGCGCACGTCTCCCCGGACAAGTCGATTGCACTTCAAGTCGTCGTCATGATGAAGCAAAAAGCTCTCGGGAGGGACTATTCCGCTCCGCAGATCATGTTCCTTCCTATTGTCTGTTGCTACTTGCCGTAACATGAAGTCCATGTCATCTCAGGACTTTGCTATTGCCATCATGGCTGCCGGGAAAGGCACGCGCCTCAAATCAAAGCGGCCTAAGGTATTGCACGAAGTGGGTGGGAAGCCGTTAGTGGCACATGTCATCCGGGCCGCGTCAGAAGTTGTGTCTGCGCACAATATTTACGTGATTATCGGACACGAAGCCGACCGCGTACGCGCGGCGGTTGCGCATACAGGTGTGAATTTTATCCTTCAAGCAGAGCAGCGCGGCACCGGACATGCGATCCAGAGTGCGCGCAAAGAGCTTTCTCGTTTCGCAAATTTCTTAGTGCTCTCTGGAGACGCTCCGCTCATTCGCTCTGAAACGATTCGCCGCATTCGCGACTTTCACATCTCGCAAGATGCCGCGATGACAATTCTCACCGCACGCCCTGCCGATCCCAGTGGTTACGGACGCGTATTGCGAGAAGGTTCAACGGATCGCGTGTCTGCGATCGTCGAGCAGAAGTCGCTGCGCCCAGAGCAGTCAAACGTGGGCGAGATTAATTCAGGGTTCTATGCTTTCAACTCCAACCCACTGTTTTCCAGTATCGATCATCTGCAGACCGACAACCCTCATGGCGAGTACTACCTGACCGACATGGCTGCACTACTCGTAGCTGAAGGGAAAAAAGTGATGGCGATTCGCGCCGAAGATCCTGACGAGGTGCTCGGTGGCAACACCATCTCGGAACTGGTGAGCCTGGACGCGAACATGCGCATGCGCAAGGCGCGAGCGCTGATGAGCCAGGGCGTAACCATTTTTCGTCCTGAGACTTGCGTGATTGACGACGAAGTAAACGTTGCGCCAGACACTACGATTGAGCCTTTCGTTCAGCTCCGTGGAAAGACTTCCATCGGCGAGAACTGCCGCGTGGGTTCGTATTCGGTGATCAGCAATTCCCAAATTGGAAATGACGTACATGTTCGATACGGCTGCATCATCGATGAGAGTTCCGTCTCGGCCACAGCGATTGTAGGTCCGTATTCGCACGTGCGGCCAGGCAGCGAGATTGGGGAAGGAGCGCACGTCGGCAACTTTGTCGAAACGAAGAAAGTCCGGCTCGGCAAAGGATCGAAAGCCAATCACCTGACATACCTGGGCGATGCGGAAATCGGCGCGGGTGTAAACATCGGCGCCGGAACGATCACCTGCAACTA
>DATEMI010000438.1:0-4870 GCA_035275665.1 Terriglobales bacterium
TCGGGCTTACCTTCTCCGTTGCGTCCGTAGAGGACCTCGAGCCTTACAGGGTGACCTTTTTCGAGGTGAACCGGGCTTAAATTCATGTTCTTGCCCCAGAGCGTCGTAACCTCTCTTCCATCCACTGACAGACGGCCGAAGCCGTCGACGCTGAGTCCCAGCAAATAGTCGCCGGTTGCAGTTGGGTTGAGCGAGCCAGTCCATTGCACCGACAGGCCCGAAATTCCTTTCGCCTGTTCAGGGACATTGCTCTCATTCAGATTCACGGAGGACTCGACCCTCGAGGTAAGAGGAGTCGGCGTGGCCTCGAAGCTGGGCCGCGAGCTGTATTCGGCTTTCAGGCCGGGCTTGCCATCCGGAGTGGTCAGGACAGATGCGGGCACGGGGTCTGCCTTGTTCGAAAGAAATTGAGTGCCGGGCACGTAGGTGATCTTTGCCTCCGGGAACTCGGCCTTCATTCCTTCCAGCACGCTGACCGTGTGCGAGGTACTGCCGTTGTAGTTGCCGAGCAGAACGGCAGTTTGATCGGCAAGCGGGCCGACCAAGGCGACTCGTTTGACAGATTTCAGAGGCAGGACGCCGTCGTTCTTGAGCAGAACCATCGATTCATTCGCGATACGACGGGCAAGCTCGCGGTGAGCGGGACTGTCCAGTTGTTTCTCGTCGATGTTCATGTACGACACGGTCGCCGGCCGGTCGAACATGCCGAGACGGATGCGAGCCGTGAAGAGACGAATGAGCGCAGTATCAATCGAGCTTTCCGGAAGATAGCCCTGCTGCACAGCCTCGATGTACGGTTTGTAATCGTGGTCGTCGTTCACTTTCGCAAAGTCGATGCATTCGTTATCCATGCCCCGAATGACTGAGATCGCCGACGCCTGCGGCTGCGTCGGACGGTAGTGATGCCCGTTAAAGATGTTGCGCACGGCGTCACAATCAGAGACTACGTAGCCCTGAAAATTCCACGCTCCCCGAAGAGTGTGCTGCAGCAGGAATTGACTTGCGCACGCAGGCTCACCGTTGATCGCGTTGTAAGCGCACATGACCGACCCCGCCTTTCCCTCGACGACAGCTGCGCGAAATGCGGGTAAGTAGGTGTCTTCTTCGTCATGCTTGCTAACGTCTACGTCGGTGAAATGGCGAGTGGGCTCGGGGCCGCTGTGAACGGCATAGTGCTTGGGTGTGGAGATGACACGGTAATAGTGGGGATCATCGCCTTGCATGCCCGTGACAAACGCGACAGCTAACCGAGCACTCAGGAAGGGATCTTCACCGTAGGTTTCCTGGCCGCGCCCCCATCGCGGATCGCGAAAGATGTTGACGTTGGGCGCCCAGAAATCCAAGCCTTCGAAAATGTTGGAGTGGCCTGCACGCACGTGCTGCGCGTGTTTAATTCGGCCCTCAATGCCAATAGCCGTCGCCATCTCGTGAATGCGAGGCACATCGAACGTGGCAGCAAGACCGATGGGTTCGGGAAACTCCGTGACGCCATCGGAAATGACGCCGTGCAAGGCTTCGCTCCACCAATCGTAAGAAGGAATGTTTAGGCGAGGGACGGCGCGTGCCTGATTCACGAGCTGTGAGGCCTTCTCTTCGAGCGTCATGCGATGAACGAGATCGGACGCTCGCTCTTCAGGAGTCAACTTGGGATTCATGTAAGGAAGGTTGGACGTGTCTTGCGCAAAAGAAGTGGGGACGATGAAAACGATGAAAACGGCCAACGACACGATTTTGGGATAGTTCATTCGACTCCTGTGAGTACCCAAACAAATTGCTACGGGTTAAAGCGTCGATGTTACGGCGCGTGAACCGAAGTTGCCTCTCCCGCGTAATCAACCCGCTTGTCGGGATTAGCGGTTGATTCGAGGCCCGATCCGTGCCCGGCGGTTACGAACACAATCTTCATCTCAATACTTGCCGGCATTCCGGGATAAGTTCCTTCTCGTTGTCCAATGCTCAAAGTTCGGGTTGATTCCGACCAGTGCAGCGGAATGACGGAGTGCGCGCCATGCTCAAAGTCGTAGCCATCGCCGGTGTCCTGATAAAGGTCGAACTCTCCATCCGCCCCGGGATAGATCCTTAGCTCAATCGGTCCTGCGGGTTTCTCATCCGCGTACTCGATTTCAGGACCCAGCGGAAGAATCGAACCGGCACGCACGTAGAGGGGAATACGGTCGAGAGGAGCGTCCGCGTCGACCTCCCGGTTGCCGCTTCCCGATTCACCCGTCCAGAAGTCGTACCAGACCGGTCCGTCGGGTAGGTACAAGCTTCGACGAGTGGCGTCCGATTGAAGCACCGGGTTGACGAGGAGGGCAGGACCGAACATGAACTGATCACCGATGTCCCGAACTCTGAGATCAGTGCGCCAATCCATTACTAGCGGACGCTGGATCGTGTAGTCCTCATTCGTCACACGCCACGCCAGCGAATAAATGTAGGGCATGAGGCGGTAGCGCAGCTTGTCGTAATTGACGAGAATCGGTTCGACTTTATTGAAGGCCCAAATTTCATTCTTCGGCCGGTGCCCATGCGTGCGGAAAATCGGGCAGAAGGTTCCATACTCGAACCAGCGTGCATAGAGTTCCTGAAACTTTAGGTCCTCAAGCGGATTGTCGTGCGGCGGCCAATAGCCGCCGATATCGGTTGTCCAATACGGATATCCGGAGAGCGCAAAATTCAACCCTGCGGCCACTTGATGGCGTAAGCCCCAGTACGAGCCATAAACATCACCTGACCAGACTGCCGCTCCAACTCGCTGCTGGCCAAGGAATGCAGACCGCGTCAACAGGAAAACTCGCTTGCGGTCCGTGGTTGCCTTCCAGTGTTCCTGAACCCCCAGTGTGTGCATGAAAGGAAAGATGTTCGTATATTCGGCGCCATTGCCGATGGAGATCCTTTTGTTTTGCAAGATTGCATCGCCCATGTGGGGCCAATACTCCTCTGGTTCCGCGCTGTCCAGCCAAAATGCGTCCCACCCCAAGGAGAACAACTTGCCTGAAAGATTCTGCCAAAAGAAATCACGCGCTTTCGGATTCGTCGCGTCGTAAACATGGGCGTTGGGAACGTCAAGGTGTTGCTGCCTCATTTGCAGGAAGTTCTGAGACTTCGAATCAAACAGCCCCCAAACCGAAAGCATGGCATGGACGTGTTCATCATGGAGTTGTTTGAGTTCACCGGGGACATCAGGGAAGTTCGAATTGAAGATCGGATCGCCTTCCGCTTTCCACCAGAACCAGTCCTGAACAATTCCGTCGAGCGGTATGTGCTCTTCACGATAGCGGTGCGCAATTCCTAGCACTTCTTCTTGCGACACATATCGGTCCTTCGATTGGAAGAACCCGTACGACCACTTCGGCAACATAGGTGTATGTCCGGTAAGGTTTCGATATTCATGGATGAGCTGATCCATCTCCGGGCCATAAATGAAGTAGTAGTCGACCGCGTGGCCGGCCAGTGAATCCAGATTCAGTTCCAGCGGGAAACGATTGTCGACGCGCGTCAGCGAGGCGGTGTTCCACATCAAGGCATAGCCTTTACTCGACAGCAGCAACGGGATCGCGACATCCGTGTTGTTCTGGCCAAGTTCAACGGTACCGCCGCGGTAGTTGAACATTCCGCTCTGGTGTTGTCCCAAACCGTAGAAGCCTTCTGAGAAATCCGGCGCAAACCTGTCTTCCACGTGAAATGTCCTCTCTCCATTCAGTTCAGCCGGCTCGTAGGTACGGGGAATCGAGTTCCGTTCGCGTAAGAGACCTTCGCCTGATGCCGTGCTGAATTGGACGTTGCCCCATTTGAGCGAGAGTTCGATCTTCAAAGCATCGGTAGCGAGAATCGCCTTATCGGAGGTTTGTGAAATCTGGAACTTCGCGCCTGGACACGACTGCTTTGAATCGAGCATCCATGGCTGGCTTTGGCGAATCGTATCAGGCGGCTCGGGCGCGGCAACAAAGTGAATGACAGAGGAGCGGCAAACGGAAATGTGAACGCTTTCGTATCCGATGGTGGCCGTCATACCGTCCGGAGCCTGCGCGTACTTGACTGGAGGTAGCGGGGGAACATCCCACAGCTGGGCAGTTGCCTGTTGAGCAGTCCAGATCAACCCGCACAGAGTGAGAAGAAGAGAAGTCCAGAATCTGCTCGAGAGAAGCAAGTTTAATCTCATTCGGTTAAAGAATGTGCCTACGGTACCGCTAACTGTAACGAACTTCAATTGGACCTTGGAAACGGTGATGAGGGAAACTCCAAGGTCTTTGGCAATGTCATTCATTCGTACGTTCATAAGCAGCTCGTCAGTCTAGAAGTTCAGATCGTTTTGTGAAGTAATCATTATTGACATCGATAACTGTACCGATTATTTTCCACGGAGTACACACATGAGGGCGCTCGTGCTTCGCAAACCGGGCCAGGCGGATCTGGAGACCATCGCCGATCCGGCGCTCACAGATACGAACGTGCTGCTCAAGGTCCGCATGGTGGGATTCTGCGGCAGTGATCTGAATTCGTTCCGCGGACTCAATCCACTCGTCACGTATCCGCGCATTCTGGGCCACGAAGTATCGGCTACTGTCGTCGAAGGCCTCGGAGGACGGGCCGTACTACCTGCGGGGACGAACGTAGCGGTCTCCCCATACACCAGTTGTGGTGATTGCCCGTCCTGCCGGCGTGGCCGTCGGAATGCTTGCCAGTTCAACCAGACCCTCGGCGTACAAAGAGATGGCGCCCTCACCGAATTCATTGTGATGCCGCGAGAAAAACTGTATCCGGCCAACCTCACCCTGAAAGAACTGTGCTTGGTCGAGCCGCTCACCGTAGGATTTCACGCGGCCGCACGCGGACGTGTCACTCCAGAAGATACGGTTGCGATTTGGGG
>DATEMI010000439.1:0-3485 GCA_035275665.1 Terriglobales bacterium
AATGAAGCTTTGCAGCGCCCACGCCAAGCGCGGATTTACACTCGCTGAAATGTTGGTTGCCACGGCTATCTGGGCTGTAGCTCTTGCCGTGATAATTTCTGCCTCGATCGGACTTCAAAAAAGCTTTAATGCTGTGGACAACTATTTCACAGCGTTCGTTCAGCAAATCCGTATTGTCGACTATCTGAGCCGCGATGTGAGACGCTCTTACATCGTAACGAGCACAAGCTCTCCCCAAACAGTCAACTGTACGATTCCCAACTACGTTATTCGATCAACTGACTCTGATTACAATGGCTCGAACGCTAATGCCCGGCGCACGCCTCAGATTGTGAAAACCGTTTACGGCATCACGGTCGGTTATGGAGCCAGGACGGTGACTACAGTGACGGACGCTGTGATGACGAGCAGCTCAGCAACCCTAACATCGAAATCAGCTAATTTCACCGCTGCTGACGTCGGAACCGCAATTGCCGGCACAGGAATTCCACCGGGAACTACAATCCAAAGTGTCACGAATTCAACGACAGTAACGATGTCGAATAGCGCGACCACGTCAGGGTCTGGCATGGAGGCGACGATTGGCGCAAGTACGGTCGTTTACTCAATCAACGGTCAATCGATTCGTCGCACAGAAAACGGCGTTCTGACCACGATCGCATCGAGTACAGATAATCTTCTTCCCAGCTATTTGGACATAACGTTGGCGAATACCGAATACCTGACGACCAGCATAACTTTCTTACCAATTTTCACATCAAACGATTCACGTAGCGGTACCACCATCTATTCCACTGCGTACCTACGCAACAAACGCCGAGGGTAAGTTAATACGATCAAGCCATGCAACCACTACGTTATCCAACCGAATCTGGCAGCGCAATCATCTGTGCCTTGTGCACGATCTTGATCGTTTCGATTGTTGGAGCCGCTGTGCTATTCAACTGTAGCACGCGTTACAATGTGACAGCGAAACAGGTCGAAGGTTGGAAAAATGCCCTGTACGCCGCCGAGGGTGGAGGTGACATCGCGCTCGCCGCAGTGCGCGGCGTGGCATCTTATATGCAAAGCGGCGACCCGCCCAGCGTGGCGGAGTCCAAAGTCTTCAGTGCCTCCAAAGGATGGACATCTCCAGCAGCCTCAGCGGCGCCGACACCGGGGCCATCCTTTAGTCACGCTGCATATACCTCCGGGCCGAATAATAGTTTGTCTGCAATAGTAACGATTGACAGGTTACCTGCTTCGGCTTGCCCTCCGGGCGATACCAACCCGTATTACCGGATTCGCTCGGCAGGTGTCGCAAAGTTGTCTGGCTTGTCCCGAACTGGGATGGACGACAAGTTGCTAGGCATGGCTAATACCGGCACTCACTTCGCCGCTGGGTCGTCAACGCGCGGCAGCGGCGATAGCCTACTCCGAAAGATAGATCTCGCATATGACCATTTTAGAGCAACTTATGGCGATGGGGATGGAAACAATCTCCAGGCCGTCGCCGTCTTGAATCCGCAAGTCACGCGGCGGATCGAACTGATCGCAGTTCCGGTGACAGCCGACTTTTTCGGAGGAATGAAAACGAGCACCCTCTTCTTTGGGCCGGGCAACGCCTCGCAGATCGACAGCTTCGATTCAAAGTTAGGCGGATACCCCGGCGCTTCCATTGCCCAGAACCCAGTCGCGCCTAGTGATCCCAATTATCAATATTACGCCGTTTCACGGGAAACGACTGTCTCCGTCGGCACCGGAAACTTTAGCGCCGGTGGACCTATCTACGGGAATGTGACGACCAATGGAGGCCACGTCACAAGCCCTCCCTACAACATTTCCGGATCTATTGATAACAACGTCCCGTTCACAGTTCCGCCACTGCCTGGCCCTGACACATCGTCCTTCTCCACGCTAAGCAGCACGACCGTCAATCTTCCTCAATCTTCTGAAAACTCTCAGACCCCTGCGACGTACGTTTACGCCAGATCACTAACCGGGACTCTCACCATCAATGGACAAACAGTGAGTAGCTCGCAGTCAAGCACGTTGGCCGGCCAACCAATTGAAACCTATGTCACAATTGTTATCCAAGGTGACATTACTGGTGGCATCCAAGTGGACAAAGGGGTCAACGCAAAAATTTACTTCACAGGAGATATAGCCACGAAAGCGCGCAATATCGTGAATAATAACGTGGACGGCGCGGCCGGCGTTTATTCGCTCAATGGTGGGTCGGTTTCCACATCACAGATTTACAGCCGCGCAGGTCACCTGGAACTTTACGGAATAAGCCCGACAAACGGAAGCTCGCAGACGGTAAACATCGACGCAGGCAGCGGCAGCGGAATATCTATCTACGCAACTCTTTATGCTCCAAGCGCTGATGTCACCGTCACTGGCAGCCCCGACTGGTACGGAGCCGTTGTTGCCAAGAGCTTCCAAGGAAATGGTAACGGTGGCGGCAACACCTCATTCCACTTCGATATAGAACTCACCTCCCTCGGAGCCCCAACCGACTATCAAATTGCCAGCTACGTCGAAGACATTCGATAGGATGTAAGCTCAAATTCTGCAGTTCAAAAGGGCGAAGAATTTGACGGCAACTGGGCCCGCCCGGTCTCAGCCCGTCCGCTACGCGCGCGCGTGAGCGCCCGGCGCTGTGACCGTTCTCAAGACCCGGCCCATGTCTCGTTATCCACACTCTCCGCGCACGCGCGCGAGGGCCCCAGCGAACTTAGATTTGAACTTCTGGGTCCTGATCTGCTTGCGCTCCATTATCGCCTTCCGACAGGAGATAGCGGAACTCTGCGGCTTTTCGGCCGTTGACGCCGGCCTGACCCTTACTCACTATCTCGATCACCCCGAGGCTCGCGAGAGCAAATGTGATCGTGTGTGCTGCTTGGTGATGTAAGCTATCGTGAACTTTCGCGGCGTCTCGATAGCTCAGGAAATACATTCCGTTCGCAGTTAAACGGGATAACTCTCGGTGTAGTCCAGCGACTCTGCGCCACGCGTCTGGGGCATCCGCATACCCTGGGATTGCCGGAAGTTCATCCGTCGAGAGCCTTGAAACATTGTCCAACGCCTTCGCAAGTGTATCACCTTCACCCGTCGGAACTCGAACCTTGCGAAGCTCAGCAAGAAAGTTTGCTCGGTACTCGTGCCTGGACTTTGTGGAATCCAGAAATCGTTGAGAAAGCCGATACCATTCATCAAACACTATCACCAGTTCAGCCGGTTCCAGTTTCCGGCCAATTTCTCTCTCGAAGGCCCTCACGTCACGGACCAGGGCCCAACGTCTTACCCGTGCAGTGCCGGACTCTCTGCAAGCCTTGTACGCTGCCAACATCTTGAGGGCCATCTCTTGCCTGTCCTCATCGGACACAGGATACACACGATCCACAGGAAACTCAGGAGGCTCAGGAGACCCAGGAGAGCCAGGAGAGCCAGGAGATGCAGGAGACTTACGACATTCACGAGACTCAGGCGGACAAGTGCGA
>DATEMI010000440.1:0-4476 GCA_035275665.1 Terriglobales bacterium
CTTCGGACGTCCATGGAATGACTGGATCGCCCAGTATTCGACCAGTCATCGGAACTCGATCAACCGCCTCTGCCACACAGTCGGCATTCCGCTCATTATTCTCTCGTTGCTATTAGCTCCGGTTGCAATCTTCATCGCGGGCTTTTGGAGGTGGCCACTTTCACTCTTCATCATTGGGTGGATTTTCCAATTCGTTGGCCATGCCTTTGAAGGCAAGCTTCCGGAGTTCTTTCATGACTGGCGCTTTCTCTTGGTAGGCGCGAGATGGTGGGTGGCGAAAATACGCGGCCGAGCTTAGCTTGGCGCTTGAAACCGGCTGACCTCGCGCACGTCCTTCAGCTATCATCAACTCAATGTCCACGACGCTCCAGCCCTCAGCCGCGACCAGCGTTTCTTCCGCACGGCATGGATTCCAAACTGATGATTCACGGCTTCGCTCAATTGCGGAAAAAGTACTCGCGAATGAGCGGTTGAGTTTCGAAGATGGTCTGGCTTTGTATCGTTCCGCGGACATTCTCGCCATCGGCTGGCTGGCGAATCACGTGCGCGAGCGCATGTGGGGCGATACGACATTTTTCAACGTCAATCGCCACATTAATCCGACGAATGTGTGCGTGGCTGCCTGTCGACTCTGCGCGTTCGGACGCAAGAAAGATACCGACGGCGCGTACACGATGGCGCTCGAAGAGGCGTGGCAGACTGCGGCGTCAGGATATTCCGAAGCCGTGACGGAGTTTCACATCGTCGGCGGATTGCATCCTGATCTGCCATTTCAGTACTTCCTCGATCTCATTTCGGGACTGAAAGAGCGCTTTCCGCAGGTTCACCTCAAAGCTTTCACGATGGTGGAAGTTGCGTTCCTGGCGAAGCGCGCGAAGGTGACGATTCGCGAAACGTTGGAGCAATTGAAAGCTGCCGGAGTGGATTCTCTACCGGGGGGCGGCGCGGAAATTTTCAACGAGCGTGTACGCCGCGTCATTTGTGATCACAAGATCGACGGCGATCAATGGCTAGAAACCGCTCGTAGCGCGCATGAACTCGGACTGAAGTCGAACTGCACGATGCTTTACGGTCACATAGAAAATGAAGAAGACCGTGTCGATCATCTGGTGCGCTTGCGCGAGTTGCAGGACCAGACACACGGGTTCCAGACCTTCATTCCACTAGCTTTTCACCCGGACAACACGCCGCTACAGCATCTTCCGAAGACGACAGGCATGCTCGACACCAAACAGATCGCCGTCGGCCGCCTGATGCTCGACAACATTCCGCACATCAAAGCCTACTGGCAGATGCTCACGCCGAAGATCGCGCAAATTTCGCTGCGCTTCGGGGCTGATGACCTCGACGGCACGGTGATCGAGGAAAAGATTTATCACGACGCTGGGGCTACTACTCCTCAAGGCATGCGCCGGCAGGACCTCGAACGCCTAATCCGCGAAGCCGGTCGCGTTCCCGTCGAGCGCGACACGCTCTATCGCCCGGTCACAAGGACGGAAGACTCATTCACTGTGGCCGTATAGGTCGGGCCGCTTCCCACTCAGCTCACTGCTAGCGCAGTTCGGTGAGGCTTTCTCCACCAACAGTGTCAAACCTGGCACCTTGCAACTCTGAGCTGTTAAAATATTTAGTTGAAATTGAAATTCATTTTCAATTTCAACCCCTTTGACCTCTTCATGCTGCAAGCCCTCATTGTCACTCTCCGGGAAGGCGTAGAAGCCGCTCTCATCGTTGGCATTACTCTGGCATACCTGAAGAAAATCGGCCGAGCTGATTTGCGTCGAACCGTCTACCTCGCCCTCATCGCCGCTTTCATTTCCAGTATCGGCGTGGCGATCGCGCTCTCGCGGACTCAGTTCAACCAGGACGTTTTCGAAGGCATCGTGATGTTGGTGGCTGCGTTTTTTGTCATAACGATGATCTGGTTCATGGGAAGAGCAGCAAAGAAGCTCAAAGGGGAGATCGAAACCAAAGTCGGCGGATTTGCCGCAAGAGGCAGCGGGCTCGGCCTGTTCCTTTTCATCTTTCTGATGGTTCTGCGCGAAGGCGTAGAGACGGTTTTGATTCTCGCCGCCGTGCAGTTCAACTCGACTGAGTTGCTCAGTTTTATGGGGACTCTGATCGGAGTGATTCTCGCGATTGTCTTTGGGGTGATGTTCGTGAAAGGCAGCGTGAGGATCAATCTTCAGCGCTTCTTCCGGGTGACGACTGTCATTCTTGTCTTTGTCGCCGCGCAGCTCCTCGTCTCTGGTCTGCACGAGCTTTCCGAGAATGGGATTCTGCCCTCCAGTAAACAGGAGATGTCGATTATAGGACCTATCGTCCGCAATGATTTGTTCTTCTTCGTCACGATTCTTGCTCTCGCCGCTCTGATGATCTTGTTCGACCAGCGCAGGAGGCAATCTGGTCCGCCGCCAACCCGCGGATCGGGCGGAAACGCGACTGGAGCTGCTGTCGAATCGCGAGCGCTGCGACGGAAGGCGCAATGGTCGGCTCGCAAAGAAAAGTTATGGTCAACAGCCGTCTACGCTTCCTCGTTTATCTTCATCGTTCTGGTCACTGCACAATTCATCTATGCCAAGAGCACAGCTTCCCTCTCTCCGACTCATGAACTCTTTATCAGTAATGGGCAGGTTGAAATCCCGCTGAGTGATGTTTCCGATGGCGAGCTGCATCGGTATTCGGTGAATCTCGACGGCAAGGAGATCCGTTTTCTTCTGTTCAAGAAGCCCGACGGCAATGTAGTGACTGTGCTCGACGCCTGCCAGATATGCGGTCCCGTGGGCTTCTACAAGAGCGGCAGTCAGCTCATCTGCAAAAACTGCTCCGCGCCGGTGAATCCGCAATCGGTTGGACAGGCGGGCGGATGTAATCCGATTCCACTCAAATCCACCAGCAGCGGAAAGCAGATCGTAATCACGCAGGCCGATCTCACCACTGCTCTGCCGACGTTCGGGAAGTAGGTCCTGTGTTTCTTCGGCTCCTCTACCAATCCTTCCGACGGCAGCAGAGGAGAAAGCTGCTGGCAGGGATCGCCGTCATGCTCGGCGTTGCGGTCGCGACTTCGATGATCGCGGTTGGCGTGGATGTCGGCGACAAGATTAATCGTGAACTGCGCAGCTACGGCGCCAATATCGTTGTCTATCCCGAAGATGCAGCGCTCGATGTGCGCGTCGGCGATCAGCAGATCAAACCGGTTTCGGGAGGCGCACATTTACAGGAATTGGATCTGCCAAAGATCAAAGGCATCTTTTGGGGACATAACATCCTCGCCTTTACACCGGTTCTCGAGACGCAGACGCAAGTCCATGGACGCGAGGTTCGCGTCGTTGGCATGTATTTCGCCAAGCAGCTCCATTTCGGTACTGAGAAGTTTGCCACTGGAGCCGACAAACTGTACTCGTGGTGGAAAATCGACGGAAGCTGGCCCAAGGACGACAGCCGCGAAATCCTGCTCGGCTCGCGACTCGCAGAGCAGATTGAGAAACATGCCGGCGACGAAATCAACCTTGGCGGCTCTCCCGCTCGAATCACCGGCATCATGAGTACGGGCAGCGCGGAGGACAACGCAATCGTCGCGCCTTTGCCTCTCGCCCAGCAAATTGCCGGCGAGCCAAACGCTGTAGACAAAATTTACGTGAGCGCGCTCACCAAGCCTGAGGATGCCTTTGCACGCCGCGATCCTGCACGCATGAATGCTGCGGACCATGACCGCTGGTACTGCTCGCCGTATGCGAATTCCATCGCGTTCCAGCTCCAGGAAGCCTTCCCTGGTTCGCGCGCTGAGCAGATTCGACAGGCAGCGCAGAACGAAGGTGCGGTGCTCTCGCACATTTCTGGAATGATGCTCTTGATCGCGCTTGCAGCGCTGATTGCAGCTGCGCTGGCGGTTTCGGCGGCAATGGCAACAACCATTTTGGAGCGCCGACGCGAAGTTGGGTTAATGAAGTCTCTCGGTGCAACGGCCACGACGATCGCTTCCTTGTTTGTGACCGAGGCTTCCCTGCTCGCCATCGTCGCCGGGCTGATTGGATTCATGCTGGGCAGCGTGATCGCACAGCGCATCGGACGAACCATCTTCCATTCCGGCATAGAGATCACTCCTGTACTGCTTCCGATCGTCATCCTCCTCGCACTGCTGGTCACGATCGGGGGCAGCGCCGCCGCGATTCGGCGCGCTCTGCGCCTTGATCCGGTCGTGGTGCTTCGAGGTGACGCATGAGCCTGCGTCGTTCGATGTTCTTCCATCTCCTCCGCCGTGGACTGCTTGGGCGCGGAAATCGCCCTCTGATCGCATTCATTGCTCTGGCCGTCGCAGCCACGATGATCACTGCGATGCTGAACCTCTACTACGGCCTGGAGAACAAACTGAATCGCGACTTCCGCTCTTATGGCGCGAATGTCACAGTTGCAGCTCCCGAAGGAACTGCTCTTCCGGCTGGAGCGATCGAGAAAGCGCAGCAAATTCTTCCCGCA
>DATEMI010000441.1:0-2407 GCA_035275665.1 Terriglobales bacterium
GCCCAAAGTACATTCGCGCCGTCCAAAATGTTGATCAACGTATTGAACGCGAACCACGCTAAGAGGAAGGCGCCCATCATCAGGTGAACTCTGAAACGCGCGATTTGGTTGAGGTTGAGCATGACTATTCTCCTTTCCAACGAGTGTTGTTTGAGTGTGGAATGTTGAATTGATCGAGAATGCGGAAGCATAGGTGATCGACCAACGCTTCGATCGTCTGTGGCCGATGATAAAAACCGGGACTAGCTGCGAGTATTCTAGCTCCAGCGCGCGAAAGTTTCAGCATATTTTCAAGGTGAATCGCGTTGTAAGGTGTCTCACGCGGGACAATGACAAGGTTGCGACCTTCCTTCAGCGTCACATCGGCGGCCCGATGAATGAGATTTGTTCCCGCGCCCGAGGCAATCGCTCCCAACGTACCCATCGAGCACGGCACGATGATCATCCCAGCCTGCGGATGTGATCCTGAAGATGGCGTGGCCGCCATGTTGTCCAGACGATGTAGCCGAACCATCCGGGAATCGGACGGCAATCCGATCCACTCGTTAATTTTTTTCTCGTCGGCCGAACGCAGGTCGAATCCGAGTTCGACCATCGCAACCGTCTTGGCGGAATCGGAGAGAATCAGGTTGATGCGTTCTACGGCGCCGCTCGCGGCCAGATGCACGAGAGTTCGGTGCGCGTAGATCGCTCCGGAGGCGCCGGTGATGCCAACGGTAAGTTCCATCGGGACGCCGATCTTACGTTTGCTCTGAATCGTTAGCAAGGAAGCTGTACGGACAACTTTGGCGTGCTTGCTTTCGGTCAGCATGCCGGAGCCATGCGTACCGGAGAACCGCGGGCGATGCGTGAGTTTTCGATGCTAGAATCGGCGCAGATGAAATCAGCGCGTAAACAGACTGGTCGAACGGCCACCCGTAACTCGGTTCGCAAGCCGCCGCTCAGCAAGTTCGCTCGCTCCCTTTTGCGCGAGTGGCGGAGTCTGAAGTTGCCGCTCTCAGAAGCAATAGCGGTCGTGGGAGTCTCCGGCGGCGCTGATTCCGTCGCCTTGCTTCTGGCGCTGGACGAATTAATCAAGGCAAGCAAGCTGAACATCCGGATGGTGGTTGCTCATCTCGATCATCGTCTGCGGAAGGAAAGCGGTGACGACGCTCGCTGGGTGAAAGAGCTCGCGACCGGGCTCGGCCACGAAGTGTCCATCAAGCGGGTGCAGGTAAAGAGTTTCGCGTTACGCAGTGGCGACAATCTTGAACAAGCAGCACGGCTGGCGCGGTACAAATGGTTTGCGGAAGTGGCGCAAAAGCGCCGCGCCGGTCTCGTCTTGACCGCACACACGATGGACGATCAGGCAGAAACGGTACTGTTGAATCTGCTGCGCGGCAGCGGCGCTGACGGCATGAGCGGAATAGAACCGGTGCGCCCGCTAAACGCCAAAGACAAAACCTTGCTGGCGCGGCCGTTGCTCGCGTGGGCCGGTCGTAGCGATACCGAAGAGTTGTGCCGTTCTGGCGGCATCGACTTTCGCCACGACCAAATGAACGAAGACGAGACATTCGCGCGCGTGCGCGTGCGCCGGCAGCTTCTGCCGATGATGCGCAGTTTCAACCCGCGCATCTCCGAAGCGTTGAGCCGCACAGCCGAACTGCTGCGGGACGACAGCCGTGCACTGGATAGCGCCGCTCGACGTTTGGTAGAGCTGTCGTCGGACAACGGGACGAGGCAGCCTCAACTACGCACGGATTTACTGGCGGATGCACCTCCCGCATTACGGCGGCGTGCTTTGCGACTTTGGTTAGAGCAGCGCCGCGGAGACTTGCGCCGGCTCGAGCTGGTTCATGTGCGCGCCATAGAGAATCTCGTGACCCAGAACCGCGGCGGACGCACCATCGAGCTGCCCCGCGGGTCAACGGTCTCCTGCAAGGCTGGCCGGCTAACTTTTAACCGGCGAACCTCCACGAACACGAAAGCGTAACAACAGCGGGCTAATAATGGACACCGGAGGGGAACAAATTCGCATCCTAGAACTCTTAAATTCGGGAAATCTCTTCCGAAGCGACTTTTATAGGTAACTTACGGTATCATGGGCGACGGAGGCAGGAAGATTTTGAGTTCCACTGCGAGACAAATCATTTTTTGGCTGCTGATTGTGGCGGGCGCGCTGCTCATCTATAAGCTCGTCAATCCCGGCACCAAGAACACAACACCGATCGACCTTACGCAATTAGAACAGAAGATTCAGACTCCTGGTGAACTGACTCAGCTGACGGTCAAGACGTCTGAGACCACCGCCGTTGATAAGAACGGCAAGGCATTTGTCGTGCAGCTTACTAACGAGCACACAAAGGCCGAGATTCTGAAAGAAGCGCGCGGCGCAGACGCTAACGGCAAGCCGAAGGTTGCGAACGTG
>DATEMI010000442.1:0-2565 GCA_035275665.1 Terriglobales bacterium
GTCCTTTTCCTCGGGGCTCTCCAACACCTCGGATTCGTAATCCTCCTCGAACGGCGTAGACGATGCACCAATGAGCTGGAAATTCCTACTGGGGGTTTCAATCGAGGAGACATCAACAAAATTCATGGCAGTCCTCCAAAACGTCAGCTAAGCCGAGTTCCCGCAATGCGCCATCTAACCAGGCGCGATCAGCCGTTAAGTCGATTCTCTTTCACGTCTGATCCACTCACGGATGTACAGCGGGCAGTTCTCGATTCTTACCCCGTTCGCCTATACGGCCGATCAGACGAACAATGGCTTGCGTGCCGCTCTGCTCAACGTTGATCGCGAGAGAGCCGGCCGAAATGCCTTCGAGATGTCCTGAATTCTGCTGTTTCATATTCCTTGTCGCTGTCTAGCTCTCATCGCTCCCAGCCGCCTCCCAGTGCGTCATACAACTCCACAAGCGATAGAAGTTCGTTCTGGCGAGCCTGCACAAGCGAGAGCTCTGCAGTAAATGCGTTCGTCTCGTTCGTTAGCACTTCCAAGTAGCCCGTGACACCTCCCGTGTAACGCATGTGTGAAAGCCGCGCCGCGTCTTGGGCAGACTCCAACAGTAGTTCTTCCTGTGCCCGAAACTCTCGGGTCTTGTGGTAGGCGACCAGCGCATCCGAAACACTGCGAAATGCCCCTTGAACGGATTGTTGATAGAGCAGGAGAGCGGTTTGCTGCCGTGCCTCGGCCAAACGAACCCCGGACCGGATTCTCCCCGCAGTAAAAATGGGCTGACTCAGCGATGCCCCGAAACTCCATGCACCGGCTGGCCCCGTAAACAGGTTGGTCAAAGCAGAACTCTGAGACCCAGCATTGCCAGTGAGCGAGATGTGAGGAAAGTAAGCCGCACGAGCCACGCCGATCTCGGCGTTTGCTGCAATCAGTTGCTCTTCCGCTTCCCGAATGTCAGGACGACGTTGGAGCAACTCTGAGGGAAGACCTGACGGGACGTCGGGGGGTTGGTATTGCTCCGTCAGAGTCTTCCCTCGCGGGACATCACCCGGGTTCTGTCCCAGGAGAATGCTAAGAAAGTTCTCCTCCTGCTCCTTCTGCTGTTCGAGAGCCGGAATCTCCGCGCTTGCTGTAAAAACCAACTGTTCCGCTTGCCGCACATCGAGCATCGACGTTGATCCGCCATCGGCCAAGATCCGCGTTAACCTGAGCGATTCTTTTCGCGAATCGAGGGTACGCTTTGAGATTTCAAGCTGCAGGTCGAGTGCTCGCAGTTGGAAATATGCGCTGGCGACATTTGCTACCAGCGTGGAAACGACTTCCTGTCGGGCCCACTCAGTGGCGAGTAGATTGGCGCGGGCGGCTTCGGTTGCGCGTCGAAACTTACCCCAGAAATCAAGCTCCCAGGCAGCCGAAACACTTAGCTGCCCCGTGCTTGTTTCAAATTCTGGAGCAATCTTTGACTGGGCTGTGCGAACATCACCCAGCGCCCCTCCAGCACTCAGCGTTGGAAATTGATCGGCGCGTGTGACGCCGAGTTGCGCTTGTGCTTCGAGAATGTGCGATGCGGCGATACGCAGGTCATAATTCTGTTGAATTGCGGTACGGATCAGTGTACGTAGCTGCTCATCTTGAAATACATCCCACCACTTTTGTTCACCGAGTGACAGAGCTTGAGAACCTGAGCTCTGAGTGTGCGCATCTTGTTCCGGCGCCGCTCCACGATACGAATCAGGAACCGGAATCGGCGGCCTTTTGTATCTGGGGCCCACCACACAACCGGTACTCAGAAGGGTGACGATGAGCAAGATTGGGCAATATTTCATGCTAGTCGCCCTCCGCTGGTGTTACTTCGGGAGCACTAAACGATTGATGTCTCTTTCCTGCACCAGACCACATCTCGACCAGATAAAAAATGGCAGGAATGAAGAAAATACCCAGAAAGCTCGCGGCGAGCATGCCTCCGATAACAGCTGTACCCATAATCTGGCGCGCTACGGCACCAGCCCCTGAAGCCGTCCATAACGGCACAGCTCCGAGAATGAATGCAAAGGAAGTCATCAGGATCGGACGAAGCCGGAGGCGCGCCCCCTCCAAGGCGGCCTCCGCTATGGATTTGCCATGCTCAAATTGTTCCTTTGCAAATTCGACGATCAAGATTGCGTTCTTTGCTGCCAACCCTATCAACATGACGAGTCCGATTTGCGAATACACATCGCTTTCGATTTGCACCATGTAGGTGGGAAGAAAGGCAGCCAAAAGCGTTCGGCGTAACCACAAAACGAAGAAGGCGCCAAAGACGGCGACAGGAGTGCTGAGAAGAACACTAAACGGAAGCGACCAGCTTTCATACAACCCGGCGAGAATCAAGAACACGAACAGGAGTGAGAAGCCAAAAATGGCAGCCGCTGGAACACCTTCTTGTGCTTTCTTCTCCTGATATGACATTCCCAAGTAGTCAAAGCCCATTTCTCGCGGCATCGTTTTGTGAAAAACGTCCTCAAGAGCAGCCATCGCTTGACCAGAACTGTACCCGGGCGCTGCAGCACCATTGATCTGCGCAGAGCGATATTCGTTGAA
>DATEMI010000443.1:0-2787 GCA_035275665.1 Terriglobales bacterium
CTGGGAAGCGAGAAGGTGAATAGCGTGTCCTTCCCGGATTGAGACTGCGCCGGAGCCGACTCCAAATTGCGCCAGACGGCGGGATGCTGTTCGGCCGTCTCTGAGACGGCTCCCGCTACATCGCGCGCTTGTACCGGCCCGTCAACCGTAATCCGCAGATATTTGTATGTTGCGCGCGGAATTCGAAGCATTGTGTTCGAACCCAGATTTTCGCGCGAGAGATCATAGATGATTGTGCCGCCTAGCCCAGCCCAGGTTTTTGCGTGGGGATCGTCCTGTCCTTCGACGCGGGCGTGCGCGACGAAGTTCTTCGTCGCGAGTTTCAACTGCACGTGGTCGTACTCGGCCAATCCGGACATATCAATAAGAAACTGCGTCTTTCCCTGTACGGTCGCTTGCTGGAGCACCGGAAGATCTTTGCGCTCTTCCTCAAAGCTTCCACGTTGAACGGAGATCGCATGCGGAACTTCGGAATCACTCGAAAGTAAGCGGAGGTCGCCAAGATCAGGGCGCGCGTGCGTCCAAATGGTCTCATCGACTGCGATGTAGTTTTGCCCTGCCGTCGAAACCTCTACGGGACGCTGATACTTTGAATGCGATACGGAGGGACTCAACAGAAGCATGAAAGACAGCAATGCGAAGAAATTGTTCATGCGGAGGATGCCCGACTTGCTTTCGGCGCTGCGTCAGGGCCGAGTTTCAGCCAATCGCGATGATAGACGTAAGAGATACCCATTAAGACCGCTCCCAGAGCGATGAAGCTGACGATGCGATATCCCTGCTGAAGTTCGGATACGTCATACAAAAAGACTTTGGCGATCGTCAACGCGATCAATACCAGCGCCTGCCAGCGTACGAATGCCGAGCGTCGCTTGAATCCAAACAGCATCAGTCCGGCTCCGTAAGCGAGCCAGATGAGCGAATAGCTGAAGCGGCGGGCGAGTTCGATCTGGTGTATCGCTGTGTACGAGTAATTGTGCGCTGCGTAGAACGGCATGATCTGCCGGCTGAAATAATCTGACGCTTCCAGCGTGAGCGCAATAAGCGCGAGAACATTCAGCAGAACGCCGGCAACACGAATAGCCGGGCGCTCGCCTTCACTGGCATAGCGATCCGCAGCCGCGACAATGCAGCCAAGAATCGCGATGGCTACAAGGTACGTGGCGAAACGGGCGTTGAAGATCAAAGTTTCAATGCGGAAGTTGTCGAAAATCAGCAAGCGAATGATGCCAAGAATGAGGGTTGTGGCGGCAAAATAACGCAGAAAGTTTGTCTGTGTTCGCAACGAGACATACAGCAGCACGGCTGATTCAACCAGCCATCCAAGCGTAATCCAGTGCGAGTTCAGCTTCAGTGGAATCGCGATCGTAATGAAAGCCACAGCAATGGCAACGTGCAGCATGTTGATCGTCTTCACCACAGTGGCATCGCTGCCGGCACGGCGCTTGAATTGGCTGCTCAGAGTTAGGTACACGGCTGCCAGTGCCAATGCGTACCAGGTCAGCGTCTCATTGGCGTACATCTGATTCAACGCGAGAAAGACCGCGGCGGCGTTCAGCAGCGGCAAGAACGTCAACGTGACCGAGAATCCATAGTGCCATCGCGATGGTGTAAGAGGCGTCAGCAGCGGAATCACGGCGAAGATTGCGGCAAACAGCAGCGTAAACAGCGTCGTCGTTGTTCGTTGGTCTTTTGTGTAGTACTCGGCAAACCATCCGATATAAAGAATGATGGTTCCGCTAAATGCGCCGACCAGCAAACGTCGCCATGGCTTGAGGGTTACCACGGCCAGCATGGCAAAATCCAGAAGCGCCACATAAGAGAAGAGAACGATTTCGTGATTCTGTCCGGTGGAGAGGAGAACAGGAGTGCTGAAGCCTCCGATCATCGCGAACGCAGCGAGAATCTCCGCGTCCTGGGTGATTGCCAAAATTATCGTTGATGCAGTCACGATAATCATGGCGACGAAGGCCGCCGCGGAGGGCACAAGGTGGTAAACCTGGAACGCTCCCCAAAGAGACAGATACAGAGTGCCGATCCCGACCGCCTTAAGCGAATAAGAGAACGGCCCGTGGCCGCGAGTGCGGAAGCGCTCGCTCCAGAAAATGAGACCAACGCCGGCGAGCAGGCCCAGTGCGATGCGTCCCGTCGGTCCGACCCAGCCATTGTCAAAAGCGTATTTGATGAAATATGACACGCCGGTGAGAATGGCGATGATCCCAATTCGGTTCAGCCACAACTTCCCAATCTTGCCCTCAAGTTCGTCTTCTTCGCTTGCGGAAGTGACGGAGATCGTCGGCGGAGTCGACGAAATTTGAGTGACTCCCAAGGGCCGAACCGGTGGAGGCATCGTCGGCGCCGGAGGGCGAGCAGTCGTTACCGGCCGCTCTGCAGCCGCTGGCGCAACGCCTGCTCGCTGCTCCAGGCGCTCCATGCGGGCCCTTAGCGCAGCGATCTCTGTGCGCAAAGCGGAGAGTTCTTCGTGGAGATCGGCCATGTGTTAACTATCGCATTGCTGCCGCATTGAAGAACAGATAGTAGGAGTCCGCTGCACCACTGTAATAAAGCACCGGGGTAACAGGACCAAACGTAACCTGACATGGTCTCCTCCGGCAGATGTGACCTCACTGATACCAAATCCTCGGCAATCCACATTCTTGGGTTCGAACGATTCGAATGTAGATAGACGCTGAGCTCAGAATCTAAAATAGCCGTGAGATTTGGAACCTACGTGAAAGGTGTATTCCGATGGAATCTGCTTCTACACGAATCGACGAGAAGATCAAG
>DATEMI010000444.1:0-9197 GCA_035275665.1 Terriglobales bacterium
CGTTGTCACTGTCGTCGAGAAGAGCACCTCCGACCCGAACCATGCTCCGTTGAAGGAAAATCTTTGCCGCTTGCGTGATGCCAAAGACCAGAATGGGAAGAAGCTAAACGTTCTCGAACTGCCACTTCCCTCTCCCGTATGCTTCCGAGGCCAGCGTCTGCCTGCTAGCTATGCGAACTTTTACATTGCGAATGCCGCCGTTCTGGTGCCGACATTCAGCGATTCAAACGATCGCGTGGCTCTGAACATCCTCAAAGAATGCTTCCCCGAACGCGATGTCGTCGGAATATATTGTGGCGACTTCATCTGGGGCTTAGGGGCGATTCACTGTGCGACCCAGCAGCAGCCTATAGCCGGCCGAAGTGAAGCAGAACTATAGAGGTCCGATATTGGCGTCCAAAGACGAAAAATCCGGGAAGAACAAATGGGTGGAGATCGAGAGCTACATCCAGCTCGGCGTACTACTCCCCGCCGCTACGTTCATCGGCTGGCTCATCGGGCATCTGCTTGATCTTCATTTCCACACTGACTGGATCTATCTAGTGGGTCTAGGCTTCGGCATCGCTGCTGGTTTCGTTCAGCTCTTCCGCGTGGCACTGAAGGCAGGAGATGAATGACGTCTGCTGCCGACTCTCAACAGCCGCAAGAAGTAGATGACCAGTTTTTTACCGCGGCTTATGAGCGAATTGTCCGCCTGATGTTTCTCCTGCTGACAGGTCTGGTGGTCCTGTTTTGGGCCTCCCTCACTCTCGGATTTGCGCTTGGGTTCCTGGCTGGCGGAGTAATCGCGATTCTGAACTTCATTTCGTTGAAGAAGCTCGTCATCGCCTTTGCCGACCGAGTGATTGCCAGCGAGGGAAGCCTTCGTTCCTCCGGCCTGGTGCTCCGTTTCGTGCTGCGCTACGGATTGGTCGCCGTCGCTGCCTATGCTATATTCAAGAGTTCCGCCATGAGCGCGTACGGCCTCTTGGCCGGGCTCGGCCTTCCGGTTCCAGCCATCATGATCGAAGCCGGATACGAGCTGTACGGATCGTTGCGCCGCGGTTACTGATCCGACCTGAAGTTTTCATTCCCTAGAGCATGAAGGAAGAATTGTTTTTTACCCACTTTCTGAACCAGTACCTCGGCGGGATCGCCTCGCGCATCCTTTCCGGACTCGGCGCACATCCCGTCGCTGCCGGCGAAAAGACGCAGTATCTCTTCACTTATAATCCGGCGGCCCCGATCACCAACTTCTTCGCCATGGAGGTTCTGGTAGTCCTGATTCTCCTCGTGCTGTTCCTCTGGGCGCGCGCACGCATTTCAGTGGACAAGCCAAGCGCAATGCAGCATGTCTTCGAACTCACCGAAGAGTTCGTGAACCAGCAGAGCGAAGAGATCATCGGACACCGCAGCGAGGGATTCACGCCATTCCTGGTCGCTCTTGGCCTGTTCATTCTGATCGCCAATCTAATCGGACTCGTTCCCGGATTCGAGTCACCGACCGCAACTCCAGCAGTGCCGCTGGGATTAGCGATCGTGGCCTGGATGTACTACCACTGGCATGGCGTAAAGAAGCAGGGAGTACTCAAATACGCCAAGCATTTCACCGGGCCACTGCCGGTACTCGCGCCTTTAATGCTTGTTATTGAAATCATCAGCCACTTTGCGCGCTTGCTGTCGCTCACAGTCCGTCTTTACGCCAATATTTTTGCCGGAGATCTGGTGACACTGGTCTTCTTTTCTCTCATTCCCATTGGCGTGCCCGTGATCTTTCTTGGACTGCACTTATTCGTTTCACTGCTTCAGGCTTACATCTTTGTGCTGCTCGCGACCGTGTATCTGGCCGGCGCGGTGGCGGAAGAACACTAGTTTTTCGCTGTCATTCCGAGCGTAACGAGGAATCCCTACTGCGACCGTGGCCGAATAGCGCGTCGATGTTGGTATCAGTAGGGATTCCTCACCGCAAAATCGGCGGTTCAGAATGACAAAAACCATTTCTCGCCAGGCGGACCTGGCGGAAGTTGCAAGTGTGAGGGCGCCAGCACGGTGAGCGTCAACCACCTCCTTGCAACAATTCATAGTAAGGAGCACCACACCAATGCGTAAGTTCGCGTTTTTTATTCTGGCGATGGCGATTTTTTGTATTGCTTCGCCGCTCTATGCTCAAACCGGAGCTGCCCCGGCAACAACGTTCAACTGGGCGATTCCAATCGGAGCCGGCATCGGCATGGGCATCGCATCTGGCCTGTGCGGTATTGGCCAGGGGCGAGCCACTGCGTCAGCCTCCGAAGCTCTCGCTCGTAATCCTGGCGCTCGCGCGGGAATTCAGCTCTTTCTAATTCTCGGCCTGGCCCTGATCGAATCGCTCGCGCTCTACACCTTGGTCATCATCTTTGCCAAAGTGAAGTAGTTCAGCTTTTCACGAGAAACGCCCTCGGACAACCGAGGGCATTTCTTTTGGTGAATGTTTCTAGATACTACCTTCATCCGTGTTGGTAGATTTGGCCACCACGTCGCTCCTGTCATCCTGAAGCGCTTCTTTTGCGCGAAGGATCTCCCGCGATGTTTCCAATTCAATTGCCCTATCGTGGCTCTTGAACGAGCAGCCCCGGATTTCTGGGCCGAGGAGCCTTACAACTGCATTTCTGCCGCATTCATCGCGGGAGATCCTTCGCCCAACAGAAGGGCTTCAGGATGACAGATATCAGCATGTGCGAATGAATAACTATCGTGACCAGACCTTGAAGCGCACACGCTCTAGAATCGATGAATGGCCGCGGTGCTTGAATTCGACGGAGTCAGCAAACGCTACCGCTCTCTGTTTGCGCGGCAGGAGCGATGGGCGTTGCGAGACTTCAGCCTGAAGATTGAAGCTGGCGAGATCGTTGGATTTCTCGGCCCCAACGGTGCCGGAAAGACGACCGCAATCCATATTGCGCTCGGACTATGCAGTGCCACTAACGGCTCAGGCAAACTCCTTGGCAACTACTTTGGAAATGCCGCTGCACGCAAGCGGACCGGATTCCTTTCCGAAACCCCAGCGTTCTATCACCAGAAAGCCCGCGATGTACTCAAGTTCAGCGGCGCCCTGAACGGCGTGCTGGAACCGGAGCTATCACGCCGCGCAAATGAGTTGATCGAGGCCGTCGGCCTCGCATCCGATTCCAATCGCAATATCGGCAAATTTTCTCGAGGCATGCTGCAGCGCATTGGCGTGGCGCAGGCACTGATAAATGATCCTGACCTGCTCATTCTGGACGAGCCAACCTCGGCGCTCGATCCCATTTCTCGTCTGCAGGTTCGCCAGGTGTTGCTCGATGTGCGCGCAAAAGGAAAAACAGTTTTCTTGAGTTCGCATCAGTTGTCGGAGGTCGAACTGGTTTGCGATCGAGTGATTTTCGTGCGTGCGGGAGAAGTGATTGCATCAGGCAAGATGAGCGAGCTAACAGAGTCTGCGAGCGAATTTGAGATCGTCACCGAAGGGCTTGCTTCCGCGCCAGACTTCGCTCGCGAAGCGCATCACCAAGATGGTCGCTGGACATTCATCGTCGATAAGCAGCATCAGCAGCAGGCGATTGAGAAGATTTGGGCTGCAGGCGGAAGGATCGTGAGCGTTACGCCGCGAACGCGAAATTTAGAGGATCTCTTCGTGCAGCTTATGAGGCAATCTGCACCGTTCCAGCGGACTCAGCAATGATTCCACTTCTGCTGCTGGCAAGAAGCTTCATTCGCCAGAACCGTTGGCTGCTCATTGCATTTGTCTTATGGCCGTTTCTGCTCGGAGCTTTCACTTGGTCTCCCGAGCATCGGCCGAACAGAGTGGAGCTAACAGAAGTCGTGCAGCAGGAAGTTTTCTACGGAGTCGCTGTCGTCGCGTTTCTAGCTAGCTCTGCTGTATACAACGAAAAGCGCTCACGCCGCATTATCGGAGTGCTCTCCAAGGGCATCAGCCGCGGCCAATACTTATTCGGACTGCTGCTAGCGTGCTCAGCATTCGCCGCAATCTACTTCGCCGCCGTTGCCGGCTCGGTGATCTGGCTGGTCGGAACTTCGCGACCGACTCTGGCAGCCTGCGTTTGCCTGCTTGCACAAGGATTCAGTGCGGCATTCTGGGCAGCCGCACTCTCATTGTTATTTGCGACGTTCCTTCATCCGTTCCTGGCCGCAGCGATCGCTGGAAGCGCGGCCTTCGCGCCGCTAGCTATGTCGAAACCAAATGCGGTCATCGCCTCGGCAGCCACGCTTATGAACTCCGCTGGTGGACTCGCGCCGACCATTGTTTGGCCTGCTGTGTTTGCTGCACTGCTGGAGGGAGTGGCTTTTACTTTTATCGCCATCCGCATCTTCGGGACTCGCGATGTAACCGTCAGTATCGAGTGAACCGCTAACTTGCGACAGCACCTGCCGCCAGAGTCCGGCAACTTGTGCATCCGCTATAATCTCAAACAGAGAAGTTATCGCCGCTTCTGCGAATCCCCCGCTCCAGAGACTTCTTGCCTGGCCGGGAAACCAGGGAATCACCACTGATGGCAGACAACAACAGCAATAAACAAAAACCCAAAGTTCTGGTCGTAGATGACGAGCGCGTGATCGCCGACACCCTTGCGATCATTCTCAACCAGAACGGATTCGCGGCAACGGCCGTTTATAGCGGCACAGGAGCGATTGAGAAGGCGCGCAGCGAGCGTCCGGATCTAATCATCAGCGACGTGATGATGGACGACATGAACGGTATCGACGCCGCCATCAACATCCGGCAATTCCTGCCAAGCTGCAAGATTCTTCTCTTCTCCGGACAGGCAGCCACCGCGAAGCTGCTGGAAAACGCCCGCGCCCGCGGACACCACTTCGACATCCTCGCTAAGCCCGTTCACCCGCAGGATTTGCTGGCGAAATTGAGAGACTAGCGAATTCTATCGCTCTCAACAGCTCTCAAGAAACTGTCATCCTGAGCGCGATTTTTGCGCGAAGCATCTCCCGCAATGCTTCCTAATAAAATGCTTTTGCGAGGCTCTTCGGCCAGGACGCCAGTGTGTTGGCCGGGGAGCCTATTAGCGGAATTTAAGTTCCGATGCATCTCGGGAGATCCTTCGGGCAAAAGACGCGCTCAGGATGACAAACACGGAGGGTACTCTCTCTTACTGAACCCCAAACACCGCATTCACATGCGCGGTGACCTTCACCTTGCTGGCGGTGAAGTCCTCCGTCGGAGCTTTGGCCACAGCTCCTTCCATCGCCATCGTGCGCGCGTAAGGCATCACAGGAATCGCCTGCTGCGTATCGACTGAAGCTGACACCAACGCGCCAAGTTGTTTGCCGCTCGCTTTCGCGAGAGTGTCCGCATACACGCGTGCACGTTCATACGCCTTGTCAATTGCCTTCTGCTTGGCCGCGTCGACATCTTCAAGGTCATAACTCATGTTCTGTCCGGTGATCCCATTCAGTCCGGCAAGCGATTCGGTGACAGGAGCGATCTTCTCGAAGTTATTCAACTTAATCGTGACGCTCGTGCCCACACGATAGCCCACTACCTTCTGCTTGGGATTCTTGTAATCGATCACTGGGTAGAGGCTATAGCGCGAAAGCTCAGCCGACTTCGGATCGATGCCGGCCTTGCGCAGCGCATCGCGCAACTGTTCGGCGAGCCGACTCGCGCTCTCGAACGCCGCTTGCGAGGTGTTCTCTTGCGCTGTGATCGAGCATGTGATAACTGCGGTATCAGGAACCGATTCGAATTCCCCATCGGCGCCGACAGAAATAGAATTCGGCAGAAAGTTCGGGCCGCGATTCTCCTGCGCCATCGCGGCGACGCTTATGAGCATGAGCACAGCTATAGCGAGTTTCAAATTGCACTCCGTTCTGGAAATTAGCATTCAATTCTAGAACGCGAGCACAGGCTCTTCTTGCGGAGTCTCGGTTATCACCTTCCCACGTAAAGCGAACTCCTGTATCGTCATGAAGCATCTCCGGCATGGGACTCAACGCTCTCGACCTCACACTGCTCGCGGTTTATCTGCTCGGCATTACGCTTTTTGGGATTCATTTCCGCTCCGCCGATCGCTCGCTCAAGAGCTATTTCCTCGCCGATCGCAATATCCCGTGGTGGGCCATTTCGCTCTCGATTGTCTCCGCCGAGACGAGCACGCTGACCGTGATCAGCATTCCCGGCCTCGCCTACGATCGGGACTTCGGCTTTCTGCAACTCGTTCTTGGATACCTTGTAGCGCGCGTCGTGATCTGCATAATTTTTGTGCCGCAATATTTTCGAGGCGACTTCTTCACGGCATACCAACTCATCGATCGTCGCTTCGGACGCCGCCTTCATCGAGTTACGGCCGGGTTGTTTCTAGCGACCCGGGCAGCAGCAGAAGGCGTCCGTGTATGGGCGATCTCTATTGTTATTGCGATTGCGCTCAGCAGCATCTTTGCCCGTTTCGGGCTTTCTGGAGACAGTCGCGACATTCTCTCGGTCGCGATCATCACGCTGCTAACACTGATTTACACGTTCGAGGGCGGCATGTCCGCGGTCGTTTGGACCGACGTGGTGCAGATGAGCATCTACGTCGCCGGCACGGTGGTTGGATTCTTCACTATCCTTCATCTCATGCCGGGCGGTTGGAACACCGTCCACCAAATCGCCGGAGGAGCTGGAAAATTTCGCATCTTCGATTTCAGCTTCAGCCCATCGAACAGCTACAGCTTCTGGGCCGGAGTGATAGGCGGAACGTTTCTCACGACTTCGACGCACGGTACCGATCAACTCATGGTGCAGCGTTTGTTGGCGGCCAGAAATGAACGACAATCGAAGATCGCGCTGCTCTCCAGCGGCGTCTTCATCTTCATTCAATTCGGGCTGTTTCTCCTCGTCGGGGCGTCGCTTTATGCGTTTTACAAGCTTTTCCCGCCAGTGATCGCGTTTGCAAGTTCCGACCGCATCTTTCCGTCGTTCATCGTCAACCGCATGCCACATGGCATTTCAGGATTGTTGATTGCGGCCATTCTCGCAGCGGCAATGTCGAACCTGAGCGCCGCGTTGAACTCCCTCTCTTCAACCACTGTGGTCGATTTTTATTTACGCAGAAACCCGCAGGCATCGGAGAAGCGCCGCGTTGCCATTTCACGTTTTGTAACCATCATCTGGGGCGTCGTGCTCTTCGGATTGGCACTGCTGTCTCGCCATGGCGGCCGCGTCGTCGAGATCGGACTCACGATCATTTCCGTCGCGTATGGTTCTTTGCTCGGCGTCTTCTTACTCGGTATTCTCACTCGCCGTGCCACGGAGGGCGGCGCAATTGTCGGAATGATCTGCGGGCTGGCTCTGAACCTTTATCTGTGGCTCGGAGCCAAGCAGTTCGCGAGTTGGGCCGGATTCAGCATCGCGTATACATGGCTGGTCGCCATCGGCACAGTTGTGACGTTCGTTGTCGGATACGGTGTCAGTTTCTTCACCACTCCCGCCGCGGAGCGGCAGCATGCATGAGATGACTGCCACGGCCAGAACCGGACCGGCGCAACTGCCGCGCGCATTAGGCCTGCGCCATGCCATTGCAATCGTTGTCGGCACGATTATCGGCAGCGGAATCTTTCTCGTTCCCAAAGAAATGATGCAGGCGGTTGGCTCCGCCAAGCTGGTTTATCTGGCATGGATCGTCGGCGGAGTTCTTTCCGTTTTCGGCGCGCTCACGTATGCCGAATTAGGAGCGCTGAAGCCGCAAGCCGGCGGCGAGTATGTCTATGTGCGCGACGGCTACGGCCCACTTGCCGGCTTTCTGTACGCCTGGACGTGGTTCGTAATTGCCAAGCCTGCTTCGATCGCGACCATCACCATCGGAGTGATGCGCATTCTCGGCACCTTCAACACCTTCAGCTTCCTCGGCAATGTCGCGATATCCACGCCGTTTGCGATCACATGGGCTCAAGTTGGAGCCATCCTCGTTACGATTCTCATTTCGGGACTCAACTATATCGGCGTGCGCAAAGCCGGAGACTTTCAATACATCTTCACCTGGCTCAAGGTGCTGATGATCGGCGCTATCGTCGGCGTGGCATTCGGCTTTCGCGGCGGTACCTTCCACAATTTTTCGACCACTTTCGCTGGAGCGACGGGCGGCGTGAATGGTTTCATGATCGCTTTGGTTGCGGCACTCTGGGCCTATGACGGGTGGAATGATCTGAATATGGTCAGCGAGGAGATCGAGCGTCCCGAGCGGAATATTCCGCTGGGCCTCATCGTTGGAGTGCTCGCAGTCGCCGTGCTCTACATGGCCACGAACGCCGCCGTGCAGTACGTTCTTCCTGCGTCGCAGGTCGCGGCCTCGGATCGTCCTGCATCCGATGCTACGCTGCTCGCGATCGGGGCGGTGGGAGCGATGATCGTCTCCGCAGGTATGGCGCTCTCGATGGCAGTCGGTTTGAATGGCACCGTCATGAGCGGAGGCAGAGTGCCTTTCGCCGTCGCCCGCGACGGATACTTCTTTCGCGTCCTGGCCGAGGTTCACCCGCGCTTTCTCACGCCGGGAAACTCGCTAATCGTGCAGGCGATTCTCTCCTGCGCGCTGCTCTTGATGGTGTCGCGCTTCCAGCAATTGTTTTCAATTGCGATCTTCGCCGAGTGGCTCTTCTACATGGTCGCAGCCAGCACGATCTTCATCTTCCGCCGACGAATGCCGGACGCTCCGCGTCCGTATCGCGCCTGGGGATATCCGGTGGTGCCAGCGATCTTCATCATCGCGGCCGCATTTCTGCTCTACTCGACTTTCGCCCAGAATCTCAACCGTTCCCTAATTGGGAGCGCGGTGATTTTGGCGGGGATTCCAGTGTTTCTCTATTTCCAAACGCAACAGAACCGCCGCCAGTAGCGGTGGGGCAGCCGCGCGTTTCGCGGCTGCGTTTCTCCACATCGCGTGCAGCATCGTTGAACTCGGAGCTGGCCATCCGGCCGTCTCCGGCCCACCGGCTACCGCCGCCGGTTCTGTTCACTGTCCCGCACCCGCGATCGTGGAACCTGCACAGATGGATTAGCATCCACCCGCTCCACCTTCCAGCAACTTCCCTAGGTCTGCTGCCGCATACCGAATACCGACAAAGAAGGCTCCAAACAGCGCATAAACCGCGCTGACTTCGTCGAAACGCATTTCGTAAATCAATCGCTTGAACACAAGCGGATCATCGGCGAAGAGCGTGACACCCCACTCCCAATCATCGAAGCCGATCGA
>DATEMI010000445.1:0-2899 GCA_035275665.1 Terriglobales bacterium
GCCCTTCCTGAGTCGAGTTTCCCGGCGCGGACGTCGCGTCTGACCATAATGAAAATGAATCCTCCGAGCAAAAGCACGGTCGCGATGCCGGAGAGCCGCACGATGCGCATCACAATCGCGCCGTAGTGGCCCGTCGCCGGATCGTAGTGATAGCAATAGAGAACCAGGGCGTCGACGACTGTCCCAATATGGTTCTGCGAAGCCTGAATCAATCCCAGACGCAGATCCTTCGGCGAATACTCAATGCCGTAGTAGTACTGCGACAGCTTGCCCTCGGGCGTGGCGACTTGAATCCCGCTGGCGTGCGCGTACTGCTTGATGCGCGGATCGTAAACGTAGCGGAATCCGACTGCAGCCGCGAGCTTCTCGATCTGGTCTTCCTGCCCGGTGAGGAAATGCCATCCCTGCGCCGCGGTCGGCGAGTGCCGGTTATAGCGGCGGAGATAGACCTGCTTGATTCTGGAAGCATCAGCGGGAGTCTCGCTTGGGTTGATGCTGACGGTAACGATGTCGTAGTCTTTTCCCAAATCGAAACTTACGATGCTGAGCGCGCTGGTCATGCCGTTCAGCACCTCGCCGCAGAGCATGGGGCAGCGGTAATAGACGAGCGAGAGAATCACCGGACGCTGCTTCCCGAAGTAGTCGCCCAGGCGAACCTCTTTGCCGGTCTCATCGCGGAAATGCAGATCGAGCGGAAGCTGATCGTTCAAGTGCTGATCGATTCCCACTTTGGAAAGGATCGAGGGGCGCTGGGTCGAAGTCGGGCCGGCAGATTGCTCCAGGCCGGCGTTCACGCCTTGTGCGTGCAGGGGGAGGGTGCAGGCTAGAGCGCAGACGAATACGATGGCAGCCGCAAAGAGCTGCGTATCAAAGCCTGTCATTCTGAGGCCAGCTTTTGTCCGAAGAATCTCCGGCGATGTGTCGGACTTGAATGCACTCGCCTGGCTCTTCGGCGAGAATCCTCGTGAAGGAGCCACGACACGGCGTTTTAGTCCGAAATATTCCCGGAGATCCTTCGCGCAAAAGAAGCGCTTCAGGATGACAGATTCCAAAATGTTCTTCCCTTTCTGGTCCGAATTAACGACTGCACTGCTCACAACCCACATCCCTTCTAAACTTTATCGTTCCCGAATCGGCGAGCCGCGCTGCTTTGCGTGCGAGCTGCCGATCGAGGGCCTTACGATTCCCGTGCTCTCCGCGGTTGGAGGCAACGGCACTCCCGGCTGCGCCTGCATCGCAGGCAATCCCTTTTGCACGACGGCGTTCATCGCCGCCTGAATGGGAATGTTCACTTTGCCGGAGTTCTTGTCGATCACGAAATACTCGTTCAGATATACGTCTTCGGCTTCGCGCATGACAGCGAGGTCGCGAACGTCGTCGGTCTGCAGGCGCGGTTGCGGCATGCGCGAGACACGAACACGCGACTCCGAGTCTCCCATCTCCATCGATCCAGGCTCCTGCGAACGGTTCTGCCGCGTCCTCAACTTTGCCGCCGCGGCATCCACTTGCGTTTCTTCATTGCGCACCCAGGGATCGCGGAGATCCTTTTGATCCTGGTACTGCGCATAGTTGTTGGCGAAGTGGAAGACCGCCCACAGCACGGTGAAGATCACCGCGCCGGAGAACATGAGGGTGATGATGAACGCCACCACGCCGGTAACGCTGATGTCGGTGCGCTCGTGACGGATGCGCGGATCATCGAGGTGCCGCTCCACGCCTTGCGGCTGCATCGGCTTAGGCGGTTGCATGTTCATGCTCCAATAGCTCTTCCATCTGCGGATCGTATCCCACCAGAATCGGCCGCGACTTCAGGCTGCGAATAAAGAAGAATGTCCAGATGCCGCCGATGCCGGCAGTCGCCGCAAGGTACATCCAGTTAAATGTCCACTGCGATTGGCGAGCCTGGAAGCTCGGCTCCACGTGCCAGTACAGATCAATCATGCGGATCACGATAAATCCCGCGCATAGCGGCACCATGAATCCTGGCTGTTTCTTGAGCCTGCGCGACAGCAACAGCGCAAATGGCACCGCGAATTCGAAGAGGATGAGGAAGCGCGAGAGATTGAGCCAGCCGCCATTCATGCGGTTCAGGTAGAAGCTGATCTCCTGCGGCAGATTGCCAGACCAGGTAATCAGCCACTGCGAGAACGAGAGATACGCGTAGAGCATGGTGAAGGCAAGCATCAGCTTGCCTAGATCGTGCAGCTCGGTCTTGCGCAGCATGGAACGGATTGGTTCTTCCTGCGAAAGCAGCAGCACGGTGATGAGGCAGATCGAGAGCGCGGTCAGTCCCTGTCCGGCAAGGAAGATCAAGCCGAAGATAGTTGAGAACCAGGTCGCGTCGAGCGACATGATCCAGTCGATCACGAAGAAGCTCATGCTCAGCGAATACACCACGATGCCGAGACCGCTCACATTTTCCAAAATGCGCTGCCAGTCGCGAGCCAGAGGATTTTCATCGCGCTGGATTGACCATCTGCGCAGCGTCGCCGAGAACGCCCACCAAATGAGGAAGTAGAGCACCCAACGGATCACGAAGAACGGCTCGTTCATCATCAAGTGGTGCTTGTGGATGATGATCTTCTGCGCGTCCCAGGAAAGCTGCGAGAAACGCGGTTCCGTCCACGGAAAAAGATGATGCATTCCCATGACGATAGGAATGGAAAGTATCCACAGCAGCGGAAACTGTCCTGCGCCGGCTTCGAGCACGCGCCGGATGATGAGTCCCCACTTTCCTGCCGAGAGATGATTGGTCATCAGCAGCGCCATGCATCCCAAACTGGCGCCGACCCACAGAACGATTCCGGCCAGGTATGCGCGCAGCGCATGATCGAGCGCGTCGGGCCCGATGAAGGTGCCGACGATCAGCGCGATGTAACCGATTCCGCCGACCACGAGC
>DATEMI010000446.1:0-5969 GCA_035275665.1 Terriglobales bacterium
ATTGCGCTTGCACTCAGAAATCGGAGTCTATCTGGAGATATTCCGAATGATCGGGGAGGCTCCAGCCTCAAATAGTTGACTCGCTTGCGAGAATACATTCCATGCCGAGTGCGGCATCCTCTCGCGGTGTCTGCGCGAGAGTGGGATTCCATGAACATTGACTGATAAATGTCCTGGTGTCATCACAGCAACGAACCCAAAATGGGAAACCTCACCATTCTCCCTCACCCACCGTTGCCAAAATCAGACAAGGATGGACACCCACCGCAAAGGGTAGCGCGCCGGCCCGCTCTCGACCGATTTCCCGAAGCAGGAAAGTGCTACTCGCAATCCCTTAGCCCAGCCAACATGATCTTCTTGACTCGTTCGGGTGCGATGCCGTTGTGATACTCCTGCGAGAGAGGATGGTCTGTTAGCTCGAGGCGAAAGGTGGGACGCAACCCCGGCTCGCGGATTTGCGCGTACATCTTTAAGCTCAGCGTATCCGGATACTCGGGAAGCCGGGTGCTTAACCAGGAAAACATTGGCGGGAGTTCAACGCGCTTCGGATCATCTTCCATTCTTTGAAGAGTCTCGAAGTTCTCTCGGCTGAGCGAGCCCCACACGCCCCAACGAAATGTCTCAGCAGCGCCGACGATTGGCAGATGAATGACACCGCGCACGAAGAAATCCTCGCCGTCGATCGCACAAAAATCCTCATCAAGAAACGTCTTAGGATTTCTTCTACTCCAGGCTGGCAGCAAGCTGGAACGTCGCTGCTTTTCTTCATGTTCCTCGCTCCAATAATAAGGCGAGTCATAGCCGAAATCGAGACATGGTCCGGTATGCCACTCCTCGCAATCGCTGCATTTCCAGCGAACATCAGCGAGATCATCGAGCGTAATAGATGTACGAAGGTTGCGGATGCGCGCACGCTCGTAGCATCCAGAGCAAAGCAGCGAGATTTTCGCCAGCTTTGAGGACTCGTCGTTCCACCCGCCATGCGCGCTGCGGATGATTTCGCAGTCATCACACCACGCATCGGGAAACGGGTGGTCGTCGTCGGGATCGTCGCGGTTGAATCCAAGTCCCGAACTCTCACCTACGAGATGGGTGCAGACGAAGGTTTCCTGGCACTCGCCATGAGTGGCGCACTGAATCTTGTTGCTCATCGATCTAGTATCGTAACCTGATCGGGCAGTCCCGACTTAGTCCAGTACGGGAGCAAGAAATCATGGCCGCTACCCGCTGGCGCTCCTGCTGAACCCATCACGACTAAATTCTTAAAGACCCACAGTGACAAACGGCTGGACCACCCCCGTAAATTCGCGCAGCGGGTGTACGAATCCGGACGGCGCTGTGCGGAAGTCGACGCGCAGGGCATGATCGGGAAGACCGACCGAGGCAAAAGGCACTGTCTGTACAGGAATTTCATTTTGCGTTCTTTGGCACGGCGCGTGCTAAGTTGATGGCGTAAAACTACGTTTCGATAGGGTCAGGCCATCATCACGGCGATGAGTTGTGAGGGTACTCGTATGCCTGTTTTTTTTAACGATGTGCGCTACGCGCTACGTCAGATTCGCAAGAGCCCGGGATTCACGCTGATAGCTGTCACGATGCTGGCACTCGGAATCTGCGCGAACAGCACGGTTCTGAGTTGGATCGACGGCACGATGCTTCGCCCGATTCCCGGAGCGAGAGAGCCGGGCGATCTGGTGAGCGTAATGCGGGGTGAACGGAATGGTTCGCCAACTCCGCCATTCTCCTACCTCGACTACCGCGATTTACGCGAGCGGAACCGCAGCTTCGATGGAATTCTGGCGTATCACCACGACTGGGCGGCCTTGACCGATCGCGGGGGTGTTCCCGAGCGGATCTATATCGGGAACGTATCGTGGAACTATTTCGACGTGCTCGGCGTGGAGCCTGTGCTGGGGCGCTTCTTCTTGCCGGAAGAAGAGACGCGTCCCGACGCCGTACCGTATGTTGTGCTGGGTTACTCGCTCTGGAAGACACGCTATGCAAGCGATCCAGCGATCGTGGGTAAGTCTATCGAGATTGCGCGGCATCCCGTCACCGTCATTGGCGTGGCTCCTAAGGACTTCACAGGGGCGATGCCCGGTATTCGGCAAGACGCATGGCTGCCGCTCAATCCGTTGGGGAGTGAATGGCGGTTAACGCATCGCAGCGTGACCTGGCTGAATGTAGTGGGGCGACTGAAGCCGGGAGTGCGCAGGCAAAATGCGACACAGGATCTGGACACGATCATGCGGCAGATCGTGACAGCGTATCCGAACGATCATCTGGGTACGAACACGATCACGCTGGACCCGATGTGGCGATCTCCATTCGGCGCCAATGGTTACATGGCATCTACGCTGCCGATTCTGCTGGCGATTGCGGGTGTGGTGATGTTGCTCACGTGCGCCAATGTGGCCACGCTCACACTGGTGCGGTTTGTGGCGCGTCGTCGCGAGATTGCGATCCGACAATCGCTGGGTGCGGGGCGTGCCCAACTCGCGCGTCAAATGCAGCTTGAAGGGGTGTTGGTTGCCATTGGCGCGGGAGCGATCGCAATTCTGCTGACGTCTTGGACCGCGAAATCGCTGGCGCTCTTCATTCCGGCGAACGCGAATCCGCTCGCACTGAACACCGCGATGGACCAGTACGCGGTGGGGGGAATTCTAGCGCTCGTGGTGCTGGCCAGTTTGCTCTGCGGAACATTCCCGGCATGGCGGTCGTCGCAGCTTCCTCCAGGCGAAGTTCTGAAGGAGGAGTCGGCGAGCACTTCGCGCGGGGCGAGCAATCAGCGTCTGCTCAACGGGCTAGTCGTGACGCAGATCGCGCTATCGCTCGCTCTGCTAGTTTGTTCAGCCCTATTTCTGCGTACCTTGCGCAATCTGGCAAACGCGAACCCTGGATTTGAAGAGGATCACATCCTGACTGCATCGGTGGGTCTGAATATTTTGGGATATTCCAACCAACAAGCAAACTTGCTTCGTCACAAGATTCTTGATCAGGTATCGCTGTTGCCGGGAGTAGAAGTCGCTTCGCTCACGGACTGGATACCTCTGGCTCTGAGCAGGAAAACCGAGGACGCATATCCGGATGGGTATGTTCCGCGTCCGCATGAGTCGATCGAAATAGGAAGGGCCGACGTGACGCCGCGGTATTTCGAAACGATGCACATTCCAATTCTGGAAGGACGCTCTTTCACCCAGAACGATGACGAAAAAGCGCCGCGAGTGCTGATTGTCGATCAAACGGCAGCGAACCGCTACTGGCCGGGGCAGGACCCGCTAGGAAAGAAACTCAAGATCTGGGGCCTCCAGTTTACGGTTGTAGGAGTCGTCAAGAATTCGAAGCATGTGCTGGTGAGCGAACTGCCGGGACCGATGATCTATATGAGCTATTTCCAGTATGCTGGGCCCGAAATGATCGTGCAACTGAAGACGCACGGGAATCCGGAGGATCTGGCTGCGCCGGTCGAGACCACGATTCACGAGATCGACAATAGGCTACCGGTGTTCGATGTGCGGACGATGCGTGAGACGACACAGATGGCGCGCAGCTTTGCAATCATACAGAGCACGCTTTCAGGCATATTTGCGACGATTGCCCTTATCCTGGCGGCGATTGGGATTTACGGCGTGGTCGCCTACCGGACAGAGTTGCGCACACACGAGATCGGAATTCGCGTGGCTCTTGGAGCAACACAAGTGGATGTGCTGCGTCTGGTCCTGTGGCAGGGGGTGCGCCTGACGGTCATCGGCTTGGCGCTTGGGCTCGGGTTGGCGTTTGTGCTGGCGCGCTTCATGCGAGGGATGCTCTACGGCATTTCATCGACCGACCCGCTGACCGCCGCCAGCGTCTCTGTGCTTCTGGCCGGTATCGCGATTCTGGCTTGCTGCCTGCCGGCGCGGAGAGCACTAGAAGTCGATCCGGTTAGAGCGATTCGGGCTCAATAGCCGGGTGCCGGATCCTCGCGCGGTGTTTGCGCGAGGTTGGGATTCCATGAATGTTGAGTGATAAATGTCCTGGTGTCCTCACGGCGAGAGCCCAAAATGGGAATCGTCACCATCATTCCGGTACATCTCCTCACGCGTGTTGTGTGCTGCGCGGTACGTAAGTAGCGCGACTAAATTCATGGATGCGTGGTGGTCCGCTGTGGACCTCCGCCTGCGCGTTCGATGATTATGTCGGGGCCCGATATATGAAAGATGTTCTGATTCCCTTGGAGCACGTTGTGGTACATGTGTGACACATACCACAGAACTACATCCGTTTCCCTCATGTCTTTGCTGTTGTTGTAACCAAGTTCGCCCACATCAAATGGCCATGGCTCGTCTTGCTTGTAGTCGTATAGCCGGGCTCCTATATCTAATCTCGACCAACTGTCAGCGGTTCCATCTCCTGGACCAGGCCTTATGCCGGGAAAGACCCAAACACCATGGCCTGTAGGATTGTCTCGCACGAACCAAACGCGACCTGTCGATTCGTTTTTCACGTCATTCAGCTCGTGGGGATACTCGTGCCAGCCAGCTCCCCACCCCTCATTAGGTCGGCCGCCATCCCAGACGAAAATCTGATCGTCGCAAGGACCATTAACATCGAAATCAAAGCGCCAGTAAGGATGATGGGTGTGGTTCTTGACCCAGGGATTTATGTCCACCTGAACGGTGCAAGTGAGACCTTTGCTGAAAATCGTTGGTTGGAGTTGCCCGTCGGAGCTTAGAAACCACGCTTGGTAAATATGATATCCACCGACCCGCATGTACACCGAGATCTCTAACCACTCAAACCTCTTGTGCGTGACCGGATCGAAATACTCAAAGGAACGCTGGCACACTCTTCGGTTATCGCAGTCCGGCACGGGAACCAACCCATGGGCGTGAGGATCGTTTGGATCTGCGAAGATCCAAAATATCTGATCCGCATATGGCCCACAGCCGCACAGACGTTCGACTTCGCGCTGGCAATCCGAGGAGAAAGGATCCGTTGGACTGCAATGGCAGGCATCCTCCGCGTATTTGACTCGAATCACCGGAAGGCTTCCTTTATAAAGTACCCGCTCGCCTTGGAAATCGACGTTGCGGATCGAAAGGCCTGCATTGTTCCTCACTTCCCAATCAAAACTCCACGGCCCCCAATCCGTGTGGCCCGATCGCTCCTCGGCAGCCATCGGCAAAACAAAGATCAACAAACCAGAAGTCAAAACCAAAATTAGCTGGGCAACGCGATGCATGACGCCTCCTTTTTCACCCAGGACCCTCACCCACGGCCGGTTCACTCGGGACCGGCAGTGGTCACCCTTTGATCTGTCAAATCGACGAGAGCAGAGTAAATTGGCGGCATATCTTCGCCTTTTTTGGCGAAGCCAACCCACAACCAGCGATGGCGCTGGAGGGGATACTTTTCTGCGCCAGGGGACACCATCGCAAAAGCATTCAAACCTCCGACCTTGTCATGGAGTCGCGGGTCGGCTTGTGCCAGCTTGATCGCTGCTGCGATTTCCTCGGCACCCTCCGGAGGCTGATATCCCTCATCTCTTCTGGCATCTACGACCGTCGTTCCGCTCATCTGCACCTCCACCGCGACGTTGTTGGAGTGACTGTAGAAGGTCAATTGAGTCAGCACGGGTACCTGCGTTGATCGTGGGGGACAGCACTTCTCAGGATCAACCTGATCGATAGTGATGTAGGCAAAGCGGTTGCCGAGCAACTTGAGCACGCTTGGGTCGTGCAACGCGGCATCGCGAAGTTCAGCTTCACGCGCGTTCGTCAATGAACCGGGGATTTCTTTCGAGTAGACTTGTCGGACGTTGGTAGCGCCCTTTACCTTAGGTGGCCATCCGCCCTCTGGACCGGTAAATTCTAAGCTGTGAATTTCAGGCGCCTTTTCAGGTTTTTTTTCTTGACCACTACATAGGGCTCCAACGATCAGGATCCCGGCAGCCAGTCCGAGACGTAGGTGGACGAGTTCCATTTTGG
>DATEMI010000447.1:0-2734 GCA_035275665.1 Terriglobales bacterium
ACCAGCTGATCGGCGTGAGGGCGAGCGAGTTCTGCCGCATCCAGTAATCGCGCTTGATAATCGCGTCACGGGAGGGAATCAAGTCGCAAACTCGCATGCCATCCCGCCAGGGATAGCGTCCGGGCTGAGCAACATTGCCGCGTAGGGTAACCGCGTTTTCAAAGCGCGGCGACACGGAGAAGACACGCAGAACGTCACCATCGTGCAGCTCGCGGCCGGCACCGTCTTTATCGAGAGCGAATTCTTCCACCCTGCGGGTCGTGCGATTCTCGATCCGTTCCAAAACGGCGCGGCTGCTATCTGCTGTTGTGTTCAGACCGCCTGCAATTTCCAACTCCTCGGCAACTGTCGTCTTGTCCTTAATTTCGTAAATCGCCGGCATATTCACGCTGCCTGCAATTGCGACAAGCTGTCCGACCGGCGGAATGTAGATCACGTCACCGGGAAGCAGCGCGACATCTTTAGATTTATCTCCGTTGAGCAGCAGGTCATAGAGATCGAATTCGGAAACAACCTGATTCTTGCGCTTGAGTTGAATGTGGCGCATCGAGCCAGTAGCGTCTGGGCCACCCGAGGCAAAGAGTGCATTCACGAGCGTGCTGAGTGAGCTGACGGTATATGTGCCTGGATGCTTCGCCTGTCCGACAACGAAGACTTGGATTGAGCGCAATTGGCCGAGGTTTACGTTTAGATCAAAGTTTTTGAAGATGCGTCCGACAGCTGTCTTCAAGTACGGATTTACCTGCTCGTACTTCAGGCCGGCAACTGTTACGCTGCCAACGCGCGGCAGATAAATCTGTCCGTTTCGATCGACAACAACGCGAGCATCGAGATCGATCTGCCCCCAGGCGCGGATCAGCAATTCATCGCCGGGGCCTACAACGTAGTCTGCCGGTACAGGAATGCGATCCACAGGCGCAAAGGTGCTGGGCACGTTCTCGAAGAGATTGCGCCCGTAAATCGGAAGCTGCTGTCCCGTGGAACTGTAAACGAATTTTTGAAATTCAGTTTGCTCACGTGCCGACTGCTGTTTGCGTGGAGGGTATGTCAGGGATAAATCGAGCGGCTCGGTCGTGTTGGTAGGAAGTTCGTCCTCGCCATTGCGCTGCAAGTCGTCGTTGCGATCGGCTGGAACGCGGTACGTGGGAACGTCCTGACTCGACCGGTTGGGCCGTCCCTTGAGATCAGCACCACGATTGGGATATCCCTGCATGGATTGGTCGCTCGCGTCCATGTCGTCCATCGAATCGTTCGCATCCTGCGATTGCGAGCCGTTGATGCAGTTTGGACCAGTGCATTGATTTGGGCTGCCGGAAGGCACGCGCAGCGTTGTTTGCGCCGCGGCAAAGCCGGAGAGCACGAACGAAATAAGTAAGAATCGCTTCACAACCATATAAACGCCTTGCCTTGTTTCGAACCTGATTTGCATTTAGTCGCCGATTAGAGAGCCTGCATCGCTGGCGATCGCTTGCGATTCCATCGAACTGCGCAGCATGTTGAGCCAGAAACTGGAGTATGCGGAGCTGGCCTCAGTAGTGGTCGCAAACGGCAGCTCGCGTCCGACAAAGAGCTGATACAAGCTGGAATGTGAAATCACGGTGCCGACAAATGCGAGCGTCGCAATGTGAGGATCGATCCCAGCAATCGCGCCGCGCGCTGCGGCCCGCGTGAGATAAGTGCTCACCGAATCGAAGATTCCGCCAAGATGCTTGCGATAAATCTCGTCGCTGCCCGGGAGTTCCAGAGCGGACACGTACAGCAAGCGCATGAGCTCCGGCTGTCCGCAGATTAGCTCCACTACGAACTGAAACAGCTTGGGAAGAACTTCAGCAGGATCGTCATCTCCCGCGAGCACGGCCTGCAGCTCGCGGTTGAGCTTGATTCGCGACAGGCGCGCTTCAAGCGCCGCCCAGAAGAGTTCCTTTTTGGTTCCGTAATAACGGAAGAGAGTAGTTTCATTCACGTCGGCCAAGTGCGCAATTTCGCGCGTGCTGGTACCGCTGAACCCGTGGCGCGCAAACAACAGCACGGCCGCTTCAAGGATGCGTACTTCGATGACGCTTTTCTGCTGATTTCGGGGGACGAGCATGGAGCTTTCAGGCCAACTTATGGCGGGCAAACGATGAAACGACGGCTTCGACATTGTCAGCATCCACCTCCACGGCGACGCTTTTCATGATCAGATCGAGAGAGAGAACAACGCGCAGCATTCCTTTTTTTCGCAGGAGAATGCCTTCCATGCCTTCCAGAGTTCCGCTCTTGATGCGGACGCGTTCGCCGACTTTGAGATAAGGGTGCGGCTCACACTTGATGAGCGGCAGGGAAGAGCGCAGCGCCTGGATATCTACTTCAGGCAGCGGAATAGGTTTGCCCGCCGCGCTGACCAGCGAGAGCACGCCCGGTACTTCGAGCACGCGCACGCGTTCCCGAGCCGCGACTCGCACGAAAACATAGCTGGGAAAAAGAGGCAATTCGAGATTCATTTTGCAGCCGTTCTTCCACAGGCGCTGCGTCTTATAGAGCGGCAAAAACGCTTCTATGTTGCGCACGGCGAAATGCTCGGCAATGGCTTTCTCGTGCCGCGTAGCGGTGTATGCAGCAAACCACTGCGGAGCCAGATGCAGAGCGTCGGAATTACCATCGCTTATTGCGCGGGTTCTAATGTTGTCGCCGATTCGAGACATAGCTTCGCTACCGTCGCTTAGGACGTGCTTTTTCCACTGCTGAGATATGG
>DATEMI010000448.1:0-26336 GCA_035275665.1 Terriglobales bacterium
GAAATCATCGACCACTTGGCCGCATTGCTTGCCGCAGGCGGATTGCTCATCCTCACAGTTCCGAATCGGAACAGCTATCTTCGTCGACTCGAGCGGTTTGCATTTGATCATCCCGTGTTCAATCGCTGGCTTCCGGGGTTAAATCATTTAGCTCTGCCGAACTGCTATCTCCGCCATCAGACGCAGCAATTCACAGCAGAAGAACTTGTGCATTCAACGAAGCCCCTCGGGCTAGAGGTGGAGCAGCATCGATTTCATGTAGCTCCGAGCTTATGTTCATCGATCGAGAGATTTGAGAAAGTCGGGATGATGATTCTGTTGAGCTTTCGGAAACGCATCCGCACCGGCTAATTTCGCCCGCTTGTCCCGCTTGGGTTACGCTTCGCGAAGGCTTGCGTCAAAGTGTAAGCTGAGCTTCAAGGACGAACACGATTGCCGACTGAGCTGGATGCACTAGGGCCGACTGTAACCGCGAAACCGCCGATTCTATCGCGGGTTTTTAAGGCATTCTCGTATCGAGACTTCCGCCTGATGTGGTTTGGAGCCTGCATCTCCAGCATCGGCACCTGGATGCAGATCGTCGCCCAGAGCTGGCTCATCTATCGCCTAAGCCACTCCGCCTTTCTGCTCGCACTCGACCAATTTCTCGCCGGGATTCCCATCTTCCTTTTTTCACTGCTCGGCGGAGTCGTCGCCGATCGCGTAGAAAGAAGAAAGATTCTGCTCGGCTCGCAATATGTGCAACTCGCCTGCGCGGCATTGTTGACCGTTCTTGTTGCCACAAACACGGTTCAGATATGGCACATTCTGTGTTTGTCTTTTCTTGCGGGATTCGCCCAGGCCTTTGGAGGACCGGCGTATCAGGCCTTAATTCCCACTTTGGTTAGTCGGGAAGACATGCCCAACGCCATCGCGTTGAACTCGATTCAGTTCAACATGGCTGTGACGATCGGTCCTGCACTCGCGGGACAGGCGCTGGCGCGCATTGGAGAAACCTGGTGCTTCGGACTGAATGCGGTGTCATTCGTCGCACCCATCATTGCGCTGTTGCTCATCACGAATCGCTTTTTCCCTAAACCGTCGAAGGAATCGGTGCTCACCAGCCTCAAGCTCGGTATCAAGTTCGTGCGCGAGCAGGAAGCCATGACGGCGCTGATCGTCCTCGCGTTCTGCATGACGGCGCTCAGCATGCCTCTGCGCACCTACATTCCTGTCTTCGTAAACGACATCTTCCACTCCGGCCCGCGAATTTACGGCGACCTGCTTTCACTCATTGGCGTCGGCTCAATTTGCGGCTCGTTGGCGATTGCTGCACTAGGTAATGCATCCGGCAAAGGACGCCGTGCGCTTGTGATGATGCTCTTCCTCGGCGCAGCGATTTCGGGCTTTGCTCTTTCGAAGAATCTAGCCCTAAGTTGTCCTGCGCTGGTTCTGTTCGGATTCGCGCTGATGGCAGTCTTTGCCAGCGTTAGCTCGCTCGTCCAGCTCATCACCACTGACGAGATGCGCGGACGCGTAATGAGCGTCTATAACTGTGCCTTCCGCGGTGGAATGCCGCTGGGGAATTTAGTTTCGGGATGGTTGGTGCCGGCGTTCACAGCACCCATCGTGCTCACAGCCAACGGCCTGTTGCTGATCGGCGTGTCTCTTTATTTCCTTTTAGTGCATCGGAAAATCACGAGCGTATAGTTGGCTTGGACTCTACCAAATTCCGCGAATTTGTGGCCCGACGCGATTGCGTTAAATTCCCTGCCGCAGCGAATTTGGCAGCGTATTTTCTTTAAGAGTTCTGCCCAAAACTGCAGATTTTGCCTCAGTAGCAGGGAGGTGCCTACGGATTTAGTGGAGTGCTCATTCCGAGAGAAGGGCAAGCCTGGTTTACTTCAACAGATATTCATTCCATAGGCCGCCAATCCGCAGCGGCTAACAGCTCATCAACCCTCTCCGACATGCCTGCGATAAAACCTGCCAGGCTGGCAGGATCTGGCTGGTACTCAACTTCCTCAATTGGATATCGGAGCGACTCTTTGTTTTCGAACATTTGGGGGAGGTCTCCTCGGCCAGAGTGAATTAAATGCATCAGGTGATCGGGCGATCGGGTGATTGGGTAAAGTGAAATCACGAGATCGCCCACGGCGTTCATTAGCTACATCCACTTGTGCTGCCGCAACTCATGCAGCGGTAGCAGCTTCCGTTGCGCGTCATGATCGAACCGCAGACGTGGCACGAGGGCGCATCGCCGAGATCGACGAATTCGCGCAGAGCGTCTGCAGCATGGTGTTTTGTAGTTGCTGGCTGTTGGCTACTGCTGGTGAGCTGAGCCGCTGGAGCCGCTGCCGTTTCTGCTGTGAGCTCGGGCACTGTCGCGGATACGCCATTCCGTTTCAGCATGCCTTCGAACAGGTCGCCCTGTTCCGGCTCGACGAAGCGATAGTGCAGCCAGCGGAAGATGTAGTCGGTGATTGACTTGGCAAAGCCGATCTTGCCGTTGCCGCTCCAGCCGCTGGGTTCGAAGCGCGTGTGAGCGAACTTCTCGCAGAGCACTTTCAGGGGCACGCCATGCTGCAGAGCGAGAGAGACCGACGTAGCGAAGGCGTCCATAAGTCCCGAAACGGTCGAGCCTTCTTTCGCCATCTTGATGAAGATCTCGCCCGGCTGCCCGTTGGGATAGAGACCAACCGTGATGTAGCCTTCGTGTCCGGCGATCGAGAACTTGTGCGTGAGCGAGGCCCGCTCTTCCGGCAGACGGTGACGAACAGCCTTAGGAGGAGCGTTCTGGTCCTGGACCTCGGCTACTTGCTGGCTACTGGCCGGTGGCTGAGAGCCTGCGGCCTGGCTGGAAGCCGGAAGCTGGGAGCCGGTAGCCGATTTCGCCTTATCTCCATCGGAGACATTGAGCGGCTGTGAGCCCTTCGAACCATCGCGATAGATCGCCACGGCCTTCAGTCCTTCGCGCCATGCTTCAATGTAAGCTTCGGCGATGTCTTCAATCGTCGCGTCGTTCGGCAGGTTTACCGTCTTCGAAATCGCGCCGGAGATGAATGGCTGCGTAGCGGCCATCATCTTGATATGTCCCATGTAGTGAATGGCGCGCGTGCCTTTTGCTGGTTTGAAACTGCAGTCGAAGATTGGCAGGTGCTCTTCTTTCAGTCCTGGCGCGCCTTCGATGGTGCCGGTCGCGTCGATGTAGCTGACGATCGCGCTTGCCTGCGCGCTGGAGTAGCCGAGTTTGAATAGAGCGCTCGGCACGGTGTTGTTGACGATCTTGATCATGCCACCGCCGACGAGCTTTTTATATTTCACGAGTGCCAAATCGGGCTCGATGCCGGTGGTGTCGCAATCCATCATGAAGCCGATGGTGCCGGTAGGAGCAAGCACCGTGACTTGGGCGTTGCGGTAGCCGTGTTTCTCGCCATGTGCAAGCGCGTTGTCCCAAACGTCCTTGCTGGCTTCGATCAGCTTTGGAAGCTGTCGGTCGGCGCTGCCGCCGCTTAGAGACGTTCCGATGTTATTCACGCTCGCGCGATGCATGCGGATCACATCGAGGAACGGCTCGCGATTGATGTAGAAGCCTGGGCACGCCGCGCCAGTGATCTCCGCTGTCTGCGTGAGGGGAGTCGCAGGAGAGAGCTGCGGGCAGAGCTCCGCGATCTTTGACGACTGGTAATAGGCCTCGCCGCACATTATCGCCGTGAGGCACGCCGCGTAGTCGCGTCCCGAATCGGAGTCGTAGGGCAGACCAGCGGCCATCAGCAATCCGCCAAGATTGGCATAGCCGAGTCCCAGTGGACGATAGTCGTGCGAGTTGCGCGCGATCGCTTCGGTGGGATACCCGGAGTTATCGACCAATATCTCCTGCGCGGTGATCAGCACGTCGGAAGCGAACTTGTAGGCGTCAATATCAAACGTGTTGTTCGTATAGAACTTCAGCAGGTTGATGCTGGCCAGGTTGCACGCCGAGTCATCGAGGAACATGTACTCCGAGCACGGATTCGAGGCGTTGATACGTGCCGTGTTCTTCGAGGTGTGCCACTTGTTGATAGTGGTGTCGTACTGCATGCCGGGATCGCCGCAGTAGTACGTTGCTTCGGCAATCTTGCGCAGGAGTTCCTTCGCCTTTTTCGAGGCGAAGGGCTTCTTCTCTTTCACCGAGCGCGTAAAGAAGTTTTCGTCGTTGATGGCCGCATTCATGAACTCGTCAGTCACACGCACCGAGTTGTTCGCATTCTGGAAGAAGATCGATGAGTACGCGGCCGAGTCGGGCGTGCTGCCGTCGTAGCCTTCGCGAATCAGCGCCCAGGCTTTGGCTTCCTCTTCCATCTTGCAGGTGATGAACTCTTCGATGTCCGGGTGATCGACGTTGAGGATCACCATCTTGGCCGCGCGACGCGTCTTGCCGCCGGATTTGATCACGCCGGCAAAGGCGTCGAATCCGCGCATGAAACTCAGCGGACCGGAAGCTGTGCCGCCGCCGGAAAGCTGCTCCGTCGATGACCGCAGCGGAGAAAGATTCGTACCTGTTCCCGATCCCCACTTGAAGAGCATGCCTTCGGTCTTTGCCAGTGTGAGGATGGAATCCAGCGAGTCTTTGACAGAGTTAATGAAGCACGCGGAGCACTGGGGATTGCGGTACCCGGTCACGCCGTGCTGAACGTTTCCTATTTCGGGATTCCAGTGCCAGTTCTGCGCGTCGGAGTTTGGCTCCAGCCGGTCGCAGCCGACGTTGAACCACACGGGCGAATTAAACGCCGCACGCTGGTCGATGAGGATATACACGAGTTCATCGTGGAAGTTCTCAGCATCAGCTTTCGTGGCGAAGTAGCCGCCCTTGAATCCCCAATCGCGGATCGTCTCTGCCACGCGGATCACTAGAGCACGCACTCCGCTCTCTCGATCCGGCGTTCCGAGCGTACCGTGCAGATACTTGCTGGCGACGATGTTGGTCGCCGTCATCGACCAGTCCTTGGGCACTTCGACGTTCTTCTGCTCGAAGATGGTCTTGCCCTGGGCATCGGTAATCGACGCCGTTCGCAGCTCCCACTGGAACTGGTCATAAGGCGACGTACCCGCTTTGGTGAAATAACGACGGAACTGGAGGCCCGGCGCCTTCTTCGTGCTAGGGGTGGAGAGTGCGGGCGTAGTTTTGGTGGCTGCGCTGTCCGCCACCTGCATCTTGTTGCTCACTTCCGCCATGGGGAGACTCCTGGATTCGATCAGGTCATCGGGAGATCGGGCCATCGGGCGATCGGTTCTAACTTCACCCGATGACCAGATGATCCGATCACCCGATTCTTGGGTGTCACCGCTGGCACCCGGTTCGAGAGTTCTTGTCTGCGAATGCTCACTTCTTGCATTCAGGGTCTGGAGGAGGACTGCTTTACCGGATCGAAAACCGTCTTTCGAAGCGGTAGGAGACGTAAGTTACTCCCGCATATTGGGCCTGTCAATAGGGAAACACTATATATTGTATCAGCAACGCAGCGTGCTCAGGCGTCCTCTAAGCCTTTCGCTATCAACGAACAAGAGCCGCGACGGACGATTTAAAGGCATTTTTTCTGTTAATAATCTGTGGATTTCTGGGAGCGCTAAGACGATTCTGTTTCTTGCGAAGCAGCATCTACGAACGTAGGCGTTAGCTGGCTGAGAATCAATGACGGTTATCAGGGCAAAGCTGTGGAGACCTGTGCAGACTTCGGAAAACTCCCCTTGCGAACTGAGCGACTGAGACGAAGGCGATGACCCATCTGCTATCGCAAACGGTACTGAGAAGGCCTTTTTCGTTACACTTTGAATATGTCCCGCAGTTTTTTGAGGGTATTCGCCCTCCTACTACTCTCCTCGGCTTTGTGGGCCGAGGGTACCCAGATCTGGGTCCAGACCAAATTTGATGAATTTGAAAAAGGCACCTCAAACGGAGTCGCAATCTCAAGCGATGGAACCCTGGAGCTTGCCCCTTCTCTGAAGGCTATCTACACATCGCCATCCACTTACATCTGGCAAGTGGTTACCGACAGTCAAGGAAACGCTTACGTCGGTGCCGGATCTCCCGCGCGTGTGTATCGCGTCACTCCCGACGGAAAGGCTACGACGATCTTCGAGGCCAAAGAGCTGCAGGTGCAGGCCATGGCCATCGACGGCGACGGCACGATCTACGCTGCTACCTCTCCCGACGGCCGCGTATACAAGCTGGAACCGAATACCCCTCCGACCGGCAAGAAGAAGGAGAAGAGTAAAGAAGCCGAAGCTGCTGCCGAATCAACTCCCGCAGAACAGACGTATCGTTCCTCTGTCTTTTTTGACCCCAAAACCAAATACATCTGGGATATTGAACTCGATCCCGCTGGTCCTCTTTACGTCGCCACCGGTGATAACGGCGAAATCTACAAGGTCGAGAAGAACGGTCAAGGTTCGGTTTTCTTCAAGAGTGACGAGGCCCACATTCGTTCACTGACGCTGCTGAGACCGGCTCCGCAACCTCAGGATAGCAAGCATAAGAAGGGCGCGATTCCCAGTTTGAGCACCGTGATTGCGGGTTCCGACGGCAGCGGACTGGTGTATCGCATTACACCTGCCGGAGAAGCATTCGTCCTTTACAGCGCTCCCAAAAAAGAAATCACTGCGCTAACGACCGACTCTCAAGGAGATATCTACGCCGCTGGAGTGGGCGAGAAGCATGCTGGAACTCCGTCGCCCGCGACTACATCCGGTCCCATCTCTGCAATTCCCACTCCCTCCGGCGCTGCTCCGCCTCCTCCACCCTCCACGCCAAGCACGATCAGCGGCGGCTCCGAGATTTACATGATTTCTCCGGATGGCTCTCCCAGCAAGATCTGGAGTTCGAAAGAAGATCTGGTCTATTCGCTCGTCTTCGGTCCCGAAGGACAGTTGCTTGCCGGAACGGGAAACCGCGGACACATCTATTCCCTCAATCCCGCTTCGAAAGCCGGAGTGTACCGCGATCTAGTGAAGCTTAGCGCGAATCAGATCACCTCGATGGCGCGTGCGACCAACGGTGCGATCTATGCCGTGACTGCCAATTTGGGAAAGTTGTTCGTTCTTGGTCCCGGCCGCCAGCAGGAAGGAACCTACGAGAGCGACATCTTTGATGCCCGCACGTTCTCACAGTGGGGACGCGCGCAGGTCCGCGGCACGGGAGATTTCGATTTCTTCGTGCGCAGCGGCAATGTCGATAATCCCGATCGCAATTGGAGTCCATGGGCGAAGGTCGATCTGAAGACGAACCAACGCGTGCCGGTTCCCTCCGCGCGCTTTGTGCAGTGGAAAGTAGCGCTTCGTCCAACCAACGGCGGCTCGCAAGTCGAGAGCGTTGCTCTTAACTATTTGCCGAAGAATATAGCGCCAGTGATCGAAGACGTGACCGTGCAGGTGGGCGCTAGAATCACCTCACCTCCGAATCAAAAATCATCGAGCGACGTGATTTCAATTCCGCTTGGCAGCCAGACCTCCTCCACTCCGGCTCGCTTCGATATTGCCCCATCTGCGGTCAAAGACCGCGACTACATCGCCGTGCGCTGGTCGGCCCATGATGACAACGATGATGATCTCGTCTATTCCATTTACTACAAGGGCGATAACGAGAATGACTGGAAGCTGTTGAAAGACGGCATTACGGACAAGTTCTACTCCTGGGATTCCAGCTTGTTGCCCGATGGGGGATACACCGTGCGCATCGTCGCCTCCGACGCTCCGTCGCATTCGCCGGATGAAGCCCTCACCGATGAACAGATCAGTTCACGTTTCGAAGTCGACAGCACTCCCCCGCAGGTACAAGCACTGCAGGCGAAGGTGGAGGCCGGCACCATGCACGTGAGCTTCCGCGCGGTGGACAGTTTCTCAGCCATCAAGCGCGCAGAGTACTCGATCGATGCCGGAGACTGGCACTACATCGAGCCAGTCGGACAGATCTCCGACTCACCCACCGAAGAATACGACTTCAGCGCTGCATTGCCGCAGGGCGAAGCCGTTCTAGCTCAGGACACGAGCAGAAAAGCCAGTAAACGCTCCCGCACGCGCGATGGGGGATCTGAAACAGGACTGCCGCAAACTGATCAGGCGCAGGTTGTGGTACCTGGCGAGCATGTTGTGGTAGTTCGGGTGTGGGACCGTTTCGACAACATGTCGGCGGCAAAGATCGTCACCAAATAACCGGGAGTTAACACGAAGGTCACGGAGTCAACCCCAAGTTCACGGAGCCAATGAAGTCTCCGTGACCTTGACGTTGCCCTCCGTGACCTCCGTGTTCGCTCCTTCCGGTAAGATGTTTCGTTTCCCATGAAGCGAATCTTATTGTTAGTCTTACTCGCCACCTCCTCCCTTTTCGCGCAGCGTCTTCCAAACACTGCTATTCCGAGCCATTACAAGCTGTCGCTCGATCCCAGCATTGAACAACGAACATTCTCGGGCGAAGAAACCATTGAGGTTCGCATGAAGTCGCCGGCGAAAGAGATCGTGCTTAATTCGCTCGATCTCGACATCTCCGAAGCCAAGATCAACTCCCGAGGCAAATCGCAAAAAGCTGAGGTCGTCTATGACAAGCCGGATGAGATGGTGAAACTGCAGGTGCCGGCAGAGATAGAGGGCAGCGCGCAAATCCATCTGAAGTTTTCTGGCAAGCTGACCGAAGGACTGCGCGGACTTTATTTGAGCAAGAGTTCGCGGCGGATGTACGCGGTCACGCAGTTCGAGGGCACTTACGCGCGCATGATGTTCCCGTGCTTCGACGAACCGTCGTACAAAGCCACATTCGATCTCACCGTCAACGCGGATAAAGGTGATACGGCAATTTCGAACGGGAGGATCGTTAAAGATGAACCGATCGGAGGCAACCGTCATCAGATCACCTTCTCGACTTCGCCAAAGATGTCCACATATCTGGTCGCGCTGGCGACCGGCGATTGGCAATGCCTGACGCGTACGGTCGAAGGCATTCCAATTCGCGTTTGCGCTGTGCCCGAGAAAAAACAGTACGGAGCCTTTGCCCTCGACGTGGCGGCGCATTCTCTTCAGTTCTACAACCAGTGGTACGGCATTAAGTACCCGTTTGGGAAGCTCGATATGGTGGCCATCCCCGATTACGAATGGGGAGGCATGGAGAACACGGCGTCGATCTTCTATCGCGACACGGCTCTGCTTCTCGACGAGAAGAGTGCATCCGTATTCCGCAAGCGGGGGCAGGCCTCGACCATTGCCCATGAGATCGCGCATCAATGGTTCGGCGATCTTGTAACCGCCGCCTGGTGGGACGACATCTGGCTCAACGAGGGCTTCGCCACGTGGATGTCTACCAAGCCCATCGAAGCATGGCATCCAGAGTGGCATCTCGACGAAGATGCAGCAGCGCAGGCACAACGTATCATCGGCGTCGACTCGCTCGCCACCGCGCGAGCCATTCACGGCAATCCGAGGACTCCGTCAGAAATCAAAGAGATGTTCGATGGCATTACCTACGAAAAAGGGGGCGCGGTGCTGCGCATGCTCGAGTCGTACCTCGGCCCAGAGGTCTTTCGCAAAGGCGTAAATGCATATTTAGCGGCGCACGCGAATGGCAACGCGACCTCTGCCGATTTCTGGGATGCGGAAGCCAAGGTATCCGGCAAGCCGGTGGACAAAATGATGCCGACGTTCGTTATGCAGCCCGGCGTACCGATGCTTACCTTGACTTCGTCGTGTGAGGGCAACAAGGAAACGATGCAGATGAAGCAGCAACGCTTTCTCATTTCTTCTGAGTCGGCTAATTTAGAGAATTCACAGACTTGGCACATTCCGGTTTGCACCAAATCGAGCGGAAACAACGAGGGCACATGTGCTCTGATCACATCTCGCGAGCAAACAGCTTCGGCTCCGGCTTGTTCCGATTGGCTATTTGGTAACCGTGACGCGAAGGGCTATTACCGCGTCGAATACACGCCGTCGAATCTGGAAAAGATTGGCTCGGTTGCCGAACAGCAGCTCAATGTTCCAGAGCGCATTGCCTTGGTCGAGGACACTTGGGCGATGACGCGCGCGGGAAAAACCTCTCTTGCAGATTTTCTCAAGGTCTCTCATCAACTGCGCTCCGAGGAGAACCTGCACGTGATCGACGCACTCTCGAGTCACCTGGACTACGTCGCAGACTCCCTGATCACGTCGGAGGATCGAGCAAAGTTCGATCAGTTTGTACGTGACCAGTTCGGCGCGGCTGCGCGGGGAGTCGGTTGGGAGCCCACCAAGACTGATACCGACGAGGTGAAGGCGCTGCGGGCCAGCCTGCTGGAAATTCTCGGAAATGCAGACGATCCAAACGCGATAGCTACCGCGCGGAACCTTGTAACTCAATACATGAGTGATCCTGCTTCTGTGGATGGCACCGTGATTGGGGATGCGTTCACAGTCGCAGCGCATACTGGCGATGCGGCTCTTTATGATCGCTTCACAACAGCCTTCAACGAGAGCAAATCCACCGATCAGTACTACCACTATCTTTTCGCTCTTGCGGATTTCCGACAACCTGAACTTTTGAATCGAACCATCTCGCTCGTCGATCAAGGAAAGGTGCGCGAACAGGACTACCCACGCTTCTTCAGTGCGTTGCTCGCGAACCCTGCTTCGCAGGACGCTGCGTGGAAATACCTTAAGGAGCATTGGAACAATCTGGCTCCAAAAGTGACTTCGTTCGGCGGCGCCGGAGCGATTTCCGCTTTGGGAAATGCGTGCTCGGCTGAGATGCACGACGATGTCGAGCATTTCTTCTCCGAGCACCCAGCGCCGGGAGCTCAGCGCGCAGTCAAGCAGAGCCTGGAACGGATCAACGACTGCATAGCTTTCAAGCATCAGCAGGAGGCGAGTATGACGCAATGGCTCAACTCGCATCAGGAGGGACAATGAGCACGTACGATCCAGGCGCAGCATTTCTGGCCGAGGCCCTGCGCACGTTCCGCGGATACAAGTCACGAACCGAATCGGCGTTCGCTCAGCTTCGTCCGGAAGACTGGTTTCGGCTGATCGATCCGGAAGCGAACCCGATTGCGATCATTGTGAAGCACATGGCCGGCAACATGCGCTCGCGCTGGACTGACTTTCTGACGAGCGATGGCGAGAAGCCTGACCGCGATCGTGACAACGAATTCGTTCTCGATTCCTCCATCACGCCCGAGCAGGTGAAGGAGTGGTGGAACAAGGGATGGCAGCTCGTGTTTTCTGCGGTTGAGCCACTCACAGCAGACGACCTCAAGAGGACTATCACGATTCGTGGCCAGGAGCACTCGGTGATGGAAGCAATCAGCCGGCAGTTGACGCATTACGCCGAGCACGTGGGGCAGATCATCCTGCTGGCAAAACATTTCCGTGGAGCCGAATGGAAATCGTTGAGCATACCGAAAGGACAATCGAAGATGTTGGGCGTTAAGGCGGAGATGACGAACCGCGCACGACGCGGATAGTCGAAACGGTGAGGACCGAAGCGGCACCCTGTAAGGCTTGTCATCCTTAGGCCCTCTTTTGGCCGAAGGATCTTCCGCGATGCTTAAACCTGAAATGCCCCGGCGGGGCTCTCAACCAGCAAACTCAGGTCCATGGGCCAAGAGTCTGGAAAGTGCATTTTCAGTTTGACGCATTTTCGGGAGATCCTTCGAGCAAAAGAAGCGCTTCAGGATGACAAGTGACTGAGGAGCATCCCAAGGGAAAATCCGAGCGCCGCCGTGCCCCCTCAATCCGAGCCTTCAACTTGCGCGCCGAACCTGTGGCTTCTCCTCTTTTCCTGGTTCGACCGCCTCTTTGACTGGCGGGAGTTTTCCTACTGCTTTGGCTAACTCCGCGTTCACTTCAGCACCTATCAAGATTGCTGCACTACTCACGTAAAACCACAACAGCAATCCGACCACTGCGCCGAGAGCACCGTAGCTCTTGCTTAGTTGTGCAAAGTGCTGGAGATAAAAACCGAGGCCGTAAGACGCGAAAACCCAAAGCACAACTGCGATGATCGATCCCGGAACCGTGCGAATGAATCTGCGCTGTTCCACATTGGGGGCAAGGTAGTAAATGATTTCGACGGCTAGGATCGCGCAGATTGCGGCGAGCACCCAGCGGAAATAGAACCATGCCTTGGTAAAGAAGGGACTCAGATGCAGTTTAGCGGCGAGCATGCCTCCCCAGTGCGGGCCGAAGAACATCGCAAACAGAAGAATCGTAACCAGCGCGCCGACAGCGACCGTCAGCAGCACAGCTAACGGACGCGTCTTCCAGAAGGGTCGCCCCTCCTGCACATCATAAGCAACATTCAGTGCTTCGATCATTGCGCTGAATCCACCGGACGCCGACCAAATTGTCCCGATGATTCCGAACGACAGAAAACCTGTGCGATTGGTAGCAATCAGGTCGGTGACCACTTTCTGGATGGTCTGCATTGAATCGGGTGGCAGCATGTGCGCGAGGCCACCCAGGATGTAGTTGAACAGTCCCTGAATGGGAACGTAAACCAGCAGGCTGGCGAGGAAGATCAGGAACGGAATAAGCGACATGAAGAAGTAGTAGGCCAGACTACCCGCGAAGGCGAGCAGATGGTGCTGATCGACATCCTTCAAAGCCTTGATTAGGGCGCGCCAAACCCGTCGTAGATACGTGAATTTCATCAGGTTCTTAGATGAGAGTTCCCGGAACTGAGGATGTTCCGGCGCGACAGCAAACGCTCAGTAGAATGTTAGGGTGAAGCGAAAACGGCTGGGATGTCTGATCGTTGTCATTCTGCTCATCATTCTCGCGTACTATCTGTTTTTTCATCGCAGTTCCAAGCCAGCAGAGGCTCCCCCAAAGCCTGTAGAGCATGTCGCTCTCGAGCCCACGGCTCGCTACGACCTCGACCGCGATGAGACTCAGGGCGGCCATACCCTCGAGCGCCATATCGGGAAAACTGACGCAGAGCTGCGACAGCGCCTCGACAGCGAGTCGATCTCCACGGATTCCACCTACACCGATCGCGCCACCGCCGAAATGGCCGTCGCCGCTGCCGTTCATGAAAATCACGAGAGGATCGATCGTTGGCTGCATCGTCCCGGCGGGCACTCCAACCTGGTGCTCGACTACGACAGCATGCAGCCCATCGGCCGCAGCATGCGCCGCGACGACGCGCACTCCTTTCCCTGCTCGCACTCCGTTGTGATCCTGAAATGGGTGAGCTCGAATCAGTATTACGTGCTGACAAGCTATCCGGAATGCTGGAGACCGAAATGATCTCCGGCATCGACGCTGGAGAATACGCAGCTCTGACCCGGTTCCTCCGCGGATACCTTCATCAGGACGCCGTCGTCGAGTACGGCTCGGCGTCAGCAGCAGCGCAGCAGTTTCGCAAAGATGCCGACGAACGCGAGACAGCAGTCGTCCACTCTGAGCTGGAGCGTTTGCTTGCAGAAACTAGCACGCTCTCGATCGCCGACCTGAATCGCGCGTTTCAGCAGCTTGGCGGCGCATGGCACTTTCGCTCGCGGAAAGAGGTCGAACAGGTTCTCGACGGATTGAAGTAGCACAAGAATTCTGCGCCATCGTTTATCATGCCGTTCCATGAAAAACCTGCTCGCAGTGATCGCACTCGTTCTATGCAGTGTTTCCGGCGGACTCGCGCAGCTTGCGCCTTCGCAGCCTTCGTCCAATCAGCCGCCGCAGGCGGTTGATCCCGAACTCGAGAAGCTGGTTCCTCAGCTTCAGCGCGCGCATCAGGCGTTAAATGACTGGGCTAATCTTGGCCGTTATCGCGATGCGAACGCGAAGACTCCGCCTCCTGTTGCCGGAGAGAATCGGGTCGTCTTCATGGGGGATTCGATCACGGATGGGTGGGGCAAAGGCCAGGCGCAGTTCTTTCCTGGGAAGCCGTACATTAACCGCGGCATCAGCGGCCAGACTACGCCGCAGATGCTCGTCCGGTTTCGTCCGGACGTAATTCATCTTCAACCGAAGGTCGTGGTGACGCTTGCCGGGACAAATGACATCTCGGCAAATACCGGAGTTGAGACACTCGAGAATGTCGAAGACAATCTCTCTTCCATGTCCGACCTCGCAAAAGCGAATGGCATTCGCGTTGTGATTGCTTCGGTAATGCCGATCTGCGATTCGCTGCGCCAGCAGAGTGTTCGACGACCTCCGCAGCAGATCGTCGAGCTGAACGATTGGATCAAGAGCTACACGGCCAGAAATGGATTCATTTACCTCGACTACTACTCGGCGATGGTCGATGGCTCAGGAATGCTGAAGCAGGATTTAACCTTTGACTGCCTGCATCCGAACGATGCCGGATACGCGGTGATGGCTCCTCTGGCTGAACGAGCGATTCAGGAGGCTTTACGTAAGTAATCTCAAATTGGGATACTTCGCAGCCAGTTCTGAATGTCGCCTCTATCTGATGCATCGAGCGTAGAAACGCAAGCGGAGCGCGCCAACCAAGGCAAACGCTCTGCTCGGCTTTCTTGGTTGGACGCTCGATGCGCTCGATTTCTTTGTTCCTCAGTTAGGTTCTGAGCTATGTTTTCCAATTATTTCAACTGAGAACCCGACCGAGCGCGGTCTCAGGTCCCAACGCAGAAAAATTACGGCAGTTGTGGAATGGGATAGATGCCCGCGCGGCGCGCATCGGCGATTCCGATTTTCGTGATCTGCGATGGCTGGAATCGAGCAAGACCGTGATCGGCGCTATCAACGGCTTTGTCGAAGCTCACGCGTCCCGTGAGCGCCACGTCGATGTAGATGTAATTGTCGGCATTCTCTGCCGCCTTTACGCCAACGTAAGCGTGTCCGGGAACAAGCACGATCACTGGCTCCATTGCCAGATTCTCGAATGCCGAAGCGAAGAGCACGGCCGCGTCGATGCAGTTGGCCGAGCTGGCGATGATGCTCTCGCGGGGAGTGCGAATGCGTTCGCTCACATCGGGATTTGCGCCGAAGGTCAGCGAACTTTTCACGTACGAAAGCTTCTGCTTCTGCAGAGCGTTGTATATGGCGCGCGCTTCGAGTCGCGTCTCATGCTCCTGACCGGCGGGGTTTTTCCATTCTTCATAGCCAGGCAGACGTCGTCCGGGCATCAGCTCTTTGGCGCGACTAAGAACGCGCTCGACGCGTGGATCATGCGGAGTGACCCATGAGGCAATGAACTGCGCGTACTTGAATCCTTGTCCCCAGAACATGTCTTCGACTGCGCGCAGGCGAACTGGAACGGTGCTGCTGTACACACTCTTGCCGTTTCCATCGCTGATCTGAATCTGAGCCGTCGCCGGCATGATCTCGCGATTGCGATAGAGCCGCGGAAGAAATGATGGAGCAAAAATAAATGTCCGTACGGCTCCCGCGGGGACGTTTACCATTTGCACTTCCTGATCGCTCCAGCCCACGACCTTCACGGCGATGCGATAGCGCTGATCGCTGTCAGTCGAATTGGAAACGTCAACGGAAACCACGCCCCACTTGCGCTGGTTAGGGCTTTGCAGAGAGGCATAGTTTGCGAATGCCGGGAAGACATCCCCATCGATGCCGGACTCGATCTTGAACGTCGGCTCCGGATTGCGGACGGAACGCACCGGACGCGTGACGTCCGGCTTATCGAAATCGCCGCCAGCGGCCGCCGATCCCGAGAGCAGAAGGCCAAATACGGCCACCCATGCAAGATGAATTTTGGCGCAGAACTTCATCCATTTCGAGGGTACCGGGCTGAAAACAAACCACAATCCAGAGGAACCCTTAGTAGGGTAAGTAGCGGGCTAAGGTGATCTAAGGCTGGTGCTGCTCCTGGCTGTCGGCTTTCGGCCAGGAAACATTCTGGAGCCTGACAACTACACGTTTCTCTTCAGCAAGAAACAGATATGGGGTCTGTCGGTCGCAAACCTTCACCCGGCGCTGCTGGCCGAATGCCGACCGGCGAGAACCGACAGCCCGCTCGGATTACACTTGAGCAGATGAGGCTTCCCGTCTATTTGGATAACCACGCCACCACACAGGTTGATCCGCGCGTTCTCGAAGCGATGCTTCCGTACTTCTCCGAGAAGTTTGGCAATGCGGCCAGCCGCAGCCACCAGTTTGGTTGGGAGGCAGAGCAGGCGGTTGAGACAGCGCGAGGGCAGATCGCAAAGCTAATTGGGGCTACCACAAAGGAGATCATCTTCACCTCGGGAGCGACCGAGAGCGACAACCTCGCCATCAAGGGTGTGGCTCAAGCTTGCAGAGATAAAGGCAATCACATCATTACTCTCGTCACCGAGCACAAGGCCGTGCTCGATAGCTGTAAGCATCTGGAGAAACAAGGGTATCGAGTCACTTACTTATCCGTAGCAAACGATGGCCTGGTCAATCTCGAACACCTGAAGCGCGCCTTCAGTGATAAGACCGTTCTTGTGACCATCATGTACGCGAATAATGAAGTTGGCGTGCTTCAGCCTATCGCGGAGGTCAGCAAGCTTTGTCACGAACGTGGCGTACTGTTTCATTGCGATGCGGTCCAGGCAATCGGGAAAATTCCAGTGGACGTGAACCGCGATGGCATCGATCTTGTGTCGATTACGGCCCACAAATTCTATGGGCCTAAAGGATCTGGCGCGCTGTACGTCCGAAGCAAGAATCCCCGCGTACAGATCGGGGCGCAAGTCGACGGCGGCGGCCACGAACATGGAATGCGCTCCGGAACGCTGAACGTGCCTGGCATCGTTGGGCTGGGAAAGGCATGCGAGCTTGCAATACAGGAAATGCCGGAGGAATCGCGTCGCGTTGCCGCTCTGCGCGACAAGTTAAAGCACCAGCTCGAAAATAATCTCGACGATGTTCACGTCAACGGCAACATGCAGTATCGCCTGCCGGGCAATCTGAACATCCGGTTTGACGGAATCGATAGCGAGTCGCTGCTGATGGGGATCAACGACATTGCAGTTTCCACCGGAGCCGCATGCACAGCAGCGAAGATTGAGCCTTCTTACGTACTTAAAGCGCTAGGGTTAAGTGATGAGCAAGCAAACAGCACTCTCCGATTCGGCATAGGCCGCTTCAACGCCGAAGCTGAGATCGACTACGCGGCGGAGCGGGTCATCGAGACCGTGAGAAAGCTTCGCGAGCTTTCATCTGAAATGGAGCGAGCAGTCGGGCAGTGAGACGTTTGGGTTCAGCTTTCGTCTGCGAAAGAAATCTCCTGCCTCGCTATCTCGTGTCCCTTTAGTGGGTTTTCCTCAGAAGCTGCGTCGAGGCAGACAGCCTACGAATCTATAATTGGAGCAAGCAAGTGGACCGGACGGTCGCCCCGGCTTGCCGGGGAGGAAAGTCCGAACTCCGCAGAGCAGTGTGCCGGATAACGTCCGGGATTCCGGTTTCAAAGCCGGAAGACGGCCAGTGCCACAGAAAACATACCGTCCGCCTCAAGTGGATAAGGGTGAAAAGGTGCGGTAAGAGCGCACCGCCTGAGCAGCAATGTTCAGGGCAGGGTAAACCCCACACGGAGCAAGACCAAATAGGGAGGGAGTCCCGGCTTGCCAGGACACGTGCTGGCTCGGCGCGTCACAACCTTCGGGTAGGTCGCATGAGCGCGCCAGTAATGGCTCGCCAAGAGGAATGATCGTCATCCCGGCTTGCCGGGATACAGAATTCGGCTTACAGGTCCACTCGCTTCACCTACAAAAGACCGCATCGGCGAGAAGTACAATCAAAAAGCTAAGCCAGCCGCATGGAAACAACTTCCAGGCAGCTGGCTTGTTCTTTGCACTCAGAGTGGCCCTATTTTACACAGGCGGTGGTTAGCGGGTGATCAGCGTCCCACAGAATTTGCGAGGTTTGCGGGGTGCCATTGCTATCCACGTAAATACGTAGCGTTCCATCCATTGTGAAAGTTCCACCTTGTCCGGACCATACTGAATGGAACGGCAAGTCGTAGGTCGAGGCCAATGCATTGTACGACTGGTTTGCCTCGAGATTCAGGCGATACGCATTTTGTGAACTCAGATCCTGTCCCGTGTTGTGAAATTGAACATGGACGGCAGCTTGGCTTCCATTTTGTGAGTAGTTCACCTCGGTGAAGCCAGAGGCAAAAACAATCGTTTGGTTGTTAGTGCAAGCGTTGTACATGCCAATTCCGCCTTCAATTGACGCGCCTTTTGCGGCAGTTTTGCCACCCTGCGCGGCCATAGCTCCAGGCAGAGCAAACACCAGGCTCAAGGACAACATAGACAGCAATAGTTTTGTGCTTCTCATCAAATTCCCTCCTTCTCGGTGGGGATTTCCGAGCACGCAGAAATGATTACATGGCGCGGCCCATTTTGGGAGGGAGACTCCAAAACCAAAGTCATGTCACGCGCGAATGCCCAGATGCAAATAAGATTCCACCTATCACTTTCAGATGGATAGCGCTCCGCTGGAGCGGTGCAAAGGTCTATGACCGGAAGGACATGTCCTTTAGTAATCCCACCGCCTTTGGTCGTGACGAGACAGACCAGCAACTACAGCGAGAACGAGGTCAGTGGTGCCGTCCCACGCGTGCCGCGGTCGCGTGATGCGAAGGGTGAGGTGGAATTTCTTCGGATTCGAGGACATGTGTGTCTTCCGCTGTCTGAGGACACGGAATGCTCTCCAGTAGCCGTGCACACCGATTCCAGCGCAGAATGGCCTCGTCGTTGGCCCGACCTCGCAGCCGCTCGGCATTCTCGAACTGACGCATGGCCTCTTCAAGTTCCGCGGCAATCGCCTGCGCCGGACGCCCTGCGCGTAGCTGCGCTTTTGCGTGCCGCTCATGCAGTATACCGGCGTAATACGAGCGCGCATATTCTTCCTCGAGAGCGTTGAAAATTGCCGCAGCTTCGTTGAAGCGATCTTTCGCTCCGCCGGTAAATTGGTCCGTGATCGACAGACCAAGAATACGTTGTGCCATTTGATTCAAGGGGTCGACGGCGAGGACGTCGCGGCAGATCGACTCGGCTTCTTCCGGCTCATTGAGATAACGATAGCGCTCAGCTTTTGCAATTGCTGCGCCGATACTGGCTGAAGAAATCGTCTTGAGTTTCATTTCCATGGTGCACCTCGTAAGCGGCTCTCCGAAAAGGGTTCGTGGCCGAACGCCAACAGCCTTCGTTACACCCTCGCCAGCAAATACGCTGCGGCTAACGTGCCAATCGCTGCGACGCCGTAACAACCCGCAAAGACCATTTCGTTCAAGTGTTTGATCTGCAGCCCGTCATAGAGCGTATAGCGGAAACGATGCGCGAAATGAAACAGCGGCAGCGAGCAAACGATGAGTAAATAAATCCGTGTAATCGGCGATTGCAGCAGTGCAAGCATTCCTGCATGAGTGGGTACATGGACCCACCCCAGCGGTACCGCAATCCCAAAAAGGAACAGCTGTGCCGGCAGAAAAAGCGCTGCGACAACCCCACCTGCGCTGAATAACGTCCAGAAGATCGGCTCGGTTTCCCTGTTGACCATTGTTCCCCCTCAACGCGTGAGCACAACTGCAAAAATGATCGCGCTGATCGCAATCCAAGCAGCGTATTGCGGTCCGGAAATCAGAAGACCCGGGACGCGAATTCCCCGAATGCGCACGGCCATAGCTTTGGGCGCCAAATTGAACCAGGTAATCGAGTGCAGCATTAAGAATGCGAAAGCGAATATGTTGATCGCGATCATCCACGGCGAAGACATTCGATGCAGGAAACGCGTATAAGCATCGCCACCGCTGCTGATCGCGCGAATCTGAACCAGAAGCAAGGCCACCGTCCACGCGACCGCAACGCTGCTCAACTCACGCAGGATGAACTTCACATAGGCGGACTTGTCCAGCCACCAGTAAGTCGAAATAGGAGGTCGATACCAGCGCGGATGAAATTCGGTGTAAGCAGGCGCTGTTTCTTGGTGTGGCGCGGCTGACGGCCGAATCGGAGCGGGCGCTTGTCCTGCTCTGCTCATCGCTCCTCCTGTCTGTGTCCCCAGGGCATTAGAAATTGCTTCATACCTTCCATTGCCGCTGCGAGCTTGTACTGCTGGATTGCCCCTGCGGGATCGACGTGCTTGGGACACACTTTCGTGCATTCGCCGACGAATGTGCATCCCCAGATGCCTTCCGGATGAGAAAGAATGGCCATGCGTTCCTTCGCTCCTTCGTCGCGCGAGTCTTTGTTGTAGCGCTGAGCCAACGCCAACGCCGCGGGGCCGATGAATACTGGATCGAGTCCCGAGATGGGGCAAGCTGCATAGCACAGCAGACAGTTGATGCACATGCTGTGCTGGCGAAATTCCTCTAACTGACTGGGGGTCTGCAAATATTCGCCCGCGCCGTTGCCATTCTCGTGAATCAGCCACGGCTTCACGCGTTTCAGCTTCTCAAGAAAGTCGGAGATCTCCACGACGAGATCGCGAACGACGGGAAAATTCCGCAGCGGCTCGATCTTTATAGGTCCGGGAAGATACTGCGACAGGAAAGTCGCGCAGCCGAGCTTCGGTTCGTTGTTGACCATGTATCCGCAGCTTCCGCAGATGCCCATGCGACACGACCAGCGGAAAGTCAGCGTTCCATCGAGCTTGTCCTTGATGTAGTTGAGCGCGTCGAGGATCACCCATTCCGGCTTCACCGGTACTTCGAAGCGTTGTAAGTAGGGCTGCCAGTCCCGCTCCGGCGAATACCGTGCGACTTGCATTTCGATCTTTGGAGTATTCATGCGCTTGCCACCTGCTTGATGGTCTGAGGCTGCTGCTGCCCGTAAACGCGCTCGCCCGGAGGCCAGCGCGTGATCGTCACCGGAGCGTAGTCGATGCGGATGTTCCCCCTCGATGTCTGCGTGATAACGGAATGCGCGAGAAAGTTACGATCATCGCGCTTTGGATAGTCGGTCCGCTGATGCGCGCCCCGTGATTCGGTGCGATGGAGCGCGCTGTGAACGATGCAAGTGGCGACATCCAACATGCATGTGAGTTCCAATGCTGAAAGAAGCTCGGTGTTGAACGTGCGCGAATGATCGTCGAGTGCGATGTTGCGTGCCCGCTCCTGCAGTTCGGCCAATTTCTGCGCAGCTTCTCGAAGTGAGCTCTCCGTGCGATAAATTCCCGCACCTTCCTCCACTGCTGTCTGCATGGCTTCGCGGATCGTCGCTACCCGCTCCGTTCCGCCGCTCTTGTGCAGGAAATCCTGCTCCAGACGATGACGCTCCTCACTGGCTTGCGCGAGAATCTCCGGACTGATTGTGTCGGAAATGGTCTGCGCGTATTCGGCCGCTGCTCTTCCGGCGCGAGCTCCGAAGACAAGAATCTCAGGCAAGGAATTGGAGCCCAGACGATTCGCGCCGTTGATGCTCACGCAGGCACATTCGCCGGCGGCAAATAATCCAGGCAGCGGAGTCGCGCCGTCGATGTCGGTCGAGATGCCGCCCATCATGTAATGAATAACCGGCCGCACCGGTATGAGATCCGTTACCGGATCGAGTCCTTCGTACTTCAGGCAGAGCTCGCGCACGAACGGCAGCTTCTGATTGATCAGCCGCTCACCAAGATGTCGTAAGTCGAGATGAACGACTGGCCCGTAAGGTCCTCCAATCGTGCGTCCGCGCTCCAGCTCTTTTACAAACGCCTGCGATAGCCGGTCGCGCGGTCCGAGTTCCATAGACCGCAGGACAGGACGCGGCTCCGGGCGGCCCAAGTTGTAGTCCTGAAGATAGCGATAACCATCTTTGTTGATGAGGTATCCACCCTCGGCGCGCGCAGCCTCGGTGATCAGGATTCCCGTAAAGGGAAGACCGGTCGGATGATACTGCACGAACTCCATGTCTTTGAGCGGACCACCAGCGCGGAAGACAAGCGCCATGCCATCCCCAGTCTTGATTGCTGCGTTTGTTGTGTAGGGAAACACGCGTCCGCAGCCCCCGGTGCAGACGATCACGGACTTCGCCGTAATCGCCTGAATGCGCCCTGACATCAGCTCGATCGCGACTACCCCCTGCACTCGCCCGTCGTCAATGAGCAGCTTGGTGACGAACCACTCGTCGTAGCGCTGAATTTCGTTGTACTTGAGCGTGGTCTGAAAAAGCGTGTGCAGGATGTGAAATCCGGTTTTGTCGGCGGCGAACCAGGTGCGCTTCTTCTTCATCCCGCCGAATGCGCGCACGGCGATGTGTCCGTTGGGCTCGCGGCTCCAGGGGCATCCCCAGTGCTCAAGGCGCAAAAGCTCCTGTGGCGCTTCACGCACGAACGCCTCTACGGCATCCTGGTCGCACAGCCAGTCGCCGCCCGAGATCGTGTCGTAGCAGTGCTCGTCGAGCGAATCATCCGCTTTGATCACGCCCGAGGCGCCGCCTTCCGCAGCGACGGTATGGCTGCGCATCGGATAGACCTTGGAAATGACGGCAACGCGAAGATTGGGATTTGTTTCGGCAACGGCGATGGCTGCGCGCAAACCTGCGCCTCCGCCGCCAACGAGCAAGACGTCGTGGGAAGAGGTGTTCATGGGGCCTCAACGAACCGCGCAAGATCCAGGCGCGCGCTGACGCGCGAACGACTGGCGTGTTTCTGATCAGGGCCTGAGCTCGGGCCTAAAGGAAGCCCGAATGGATGGCAGCCAGATGAGCGAGTTCGAATTCGCTCGCGCTGCTCCAAAATGCGAACACGATCCACCTGAGGCGGATCGAATCGGGGCCGAACGTTCACTTCCGGCAAATCGCCGGAGAACTTACTGGGCCTTGAGCTTGCCGTCGGTGACTGCAAGCCTCGTCATCCACAAAACCGAACGCGCGGAGCCGAGGCCCGAATTGGTTCGATCAGGAGTGAACAGCAAAGAACCAACTCTAAGCGGCCAAATTCTGCTACTACTCGGGGGCTTTTGCAAGCGGAAAGATTGGCCGCAGCTCACGTGGCCAGCAAATCGTGTCAGCAAACTTTATCGACACATCCAGGTTTGCGCGTTAGTATTTCCCGTTCTTCATTCGTCCCAAACCCACACCTACCGCGAGGTGAAGATTGGCTCGGAAGCTGGCTTCTCGCTGTACTGGTCTGTTTCTTCTACTTCTCCTAACAACTTCATTCCTGGTGATTCTGGCTGCGGCACAGCAGAAGCCCTCGGCCAATGCTCCGCAGAATAAGAAGAAGTCCGGGGCAGGACCGGAAACTCATGCGGGCGCGCAGCCCGCGCCGGCGACCTCGCCGACAGAGGCTGCGAATGCGGCGCCTGAGTCTCCCTTCGCGCATCTCGAGTATCGCTTCATTGGACCACCCGGGAATCGCGTGAGTGCCGTTTTGGGAGAACAGGGCAACCCGAACGTTTATTACGCCGGTGCGGCTTCCGGTGGAGTGTGGAAATCTTCCGACGGTGGGTTCAACTGGCATCCGGTTTTCGACAAAGAAACTGCGCAGTCGATCGGCTCGATCGCGATTGCCCCTTCGAATCACAGCGTCGTGTGGGTTGGCACAGGCGAAACCTTCATTCGCAGCGATGTGTCGATCGGCAACGGTGTTTACAAATCGACCGACGCCGGCAAAACGTGGCAGCACATGGGACTGGATGCCACCGGACGCATCGGCCGCATCATCATCGATCCGCATAATCCCGACATCGTCTTTGTCGCGGCGCTCGGCACCTGCTATGGCCCGCAGCCAGAGCGTGGAGTGTTCCGCACCAAAGATGGCGGCAAGACTTGGGAGCGCGTGCTCTTCGTTGATGAGAACACCGGCGCCTCCGATCTCTCGATAGATCCTAAAGACTCCAATACGCTCTTCGCTGCAACTTGGCAGATCGATATCAAAACCTGGGGACGCAACAGCGGTGGTCCGGGAAGTGGTGTGTTCGTCACCCGCGATGGCGGAAACACGTGGAAGCGGATCACCGGACACGGCTTGCCAGATTCACCTTTAGGAAAAATCGCAGTAGCTATCGCTCCGAACGACTCGAGCCGCGTGTATGCGCTGATTGAAACCGGCCAACGCGGGTCTCTCTGGCGCAGCGACGACGGTGGCGAGAACTGGCACGTGGCTAATTACAGCCGGTTGCTCAACGAGCGTCCTCACTACTACACGCGCATGCTGGTGATGCCCGATAACGAAAACGAGGTCTATTTCCCCTCTAACAGTATGGGCGTGACCTACGATGGCGGGCAAACTGCAGATCTGGTGCGCTGGGGCGGCGACAACCACGACATGTGGTCTGACCCCCAAGATCCGAATCGCATGATGATCGGCAGCGATGGCGGCGTCGCCATCACTCTCGTGCGCGGCAAAGAGTGGAACTGGACGCGGCTTCCCATCGCGCAGATCTATCACGCATCGACCGACACGCGCATTCCTTACTACGTCTATGGCCAGATGCAAGATGGGCCGTCTATGCGCGGACCAAGCAACGATCTTGGTGGCGACAGTATTCCCGCTGCGGATTGGATTACGACTGGAGGATGCGAAACGGGCTGGAGCACTCCGGATCCCGCTGATCCAAATATCGTGTGGGCCGGCTGCTACGCCGGCGTGACCGAGCGCTTCGACCTGCGCACTGGGCAGGCGCATTCAGTCAGCGTTTGGCCCGATCGGACTATGGGCGCCAATGCCGGGCAGGTGAAGATTCGCATGAACTGGACGTATCCGATTGCGATCTCCCCGCACGATCACAACACCGTTTACGTAGGCAGCCAGTATGTCCACAAGACCTCCGACGGCGGCCAGACCTGGCAGACCATCAGCCCCGATTTGACGCTCAACGATCCTTCCATGCACGGCGACTCCGGCGGACTGACGGTCGATAACCTGAGTGTTGAGTATGCAGGCGTGGTGTTCGCACTCGCGGAATCGCCAGTTGAAAAAGGACAAATCTGGGCAGGCACCAACGACGGGTTGGTGCAGATGACGCGCGATGGCGGATCGCACTGGTCGAATGTCACGCCCAAAGGCATGCCGCCGAAGATGACGGTCGATGCTGTGATTCCCTCGAAGTACGAGGCAGGCACATGCTATATCGCGGTTGACGGACATCAGGTCAACATCCGCGATCCGTATCTCTACAGCACCTCCGATTTTGGGAAAACATGGAAACTGATCGTGAACGGCATTCCCAAATCGCCGCTCAGCTACACAGATTCAATTCAGGAAGATCCCGTTCGGCGCGGGCTTCTGTATGCGGGCACTGAGAATGCCCTGTACATCTCGTTCGACGATGGCGATCACTGGCAGCCGCTGCAGAACAATCTGCCTCATGCGCCGGTTCACTGGATCACCGTGCAGGAGCACTTCAAAGATCTTGTGGTCGGAACCTACGGTCGCGGTTTCTGGATTCTGGACGATCTAACTCCGCTTGAGGAGTTCGATGATTCCGTTCGTAGTAAGAGCGTTCATCTTTTTCCGCCCCGCCCTGCATACCGCTTTCGGGAAATTTTCCATCGTGAGATGGCCGAAGGTGTAGAAGGCGAGAACCCGGCCTACGGCGCTTCGATCAACTATTTCCTGAAGCAGCCCGCAAAGAAGATTGAGATCAGCGCCGAAGGTCCCGACGGCAAAACGATTCGCACACTGAAGGCAGAGAATGCGGCGGGCATCAACCGCACCTATTGGGATCTTCGGTTCCCGCCAGTCACCGATGTTGCGCTGCGCACTACGCCCGAAGGCAATCCGCACATCTGGGAAGAAAAGCGCTTCGTCGGCAAGGAATCGCGGCCGGTTTACTACTACGGCGTAGGCCGTGCGCAGAACGATCGGCCGATGCGCGCTGCGAGCGGCGAGCCCACGATCGGTCCGCTCGTCGCCCCTGGCGAGTACACGATCAAGCTTGTCGCTGACGGCCAGACACTCACGCAGAAGCTGACCGTCCTAAAAGATCCAAATACCTCCGGCTCGGAATCAGATGCCGAAGCCGCCAGCAAGCTCTCGGTCGCGATCTACAACGATGCCAATGACTCTGTGCGCATGATCAACCAGCTCGAATGGACACGCCGCCAGCTCGAAGACATGCAAAAGATGCTGAAGGCGTCCAATACGGATAAGTCGTTCAGTGAAGCGACCAAACAGTTGGATGACAAAGCGCTCGCGATCGAAGATCAACTCTTGCAGCGGACGGTTGCTGAGGGCGACATGAAATCGTTCCGTGGCCCCCTGCAGCTGTATTTGAAATTTGTCTGGCTCCAAGCAGAAGTGGGCAGCGGCGGAGCCGACGTATCCGGTAATCCCGACCTCCCGCCGACGCAGTCGGAAGTCGAGGTTTACAACCTGCTGCATGGACAGCTAGAGAAAGCACAATCGGACTTCAACAGCTTGTACTCGAATGATGTTTCGGCATTCAATCGCGACATGGCGCAAAAAGGGATGGAACGACTAATGACAGTTGTTGTCAAATAAGGAAACAACCGAACCGTCGCCGATAGGCGGTGGGGCAGCCGCGT
>DATEMI010000449.1:0-2368 GCA_035275665.1 Terriglobales bacterium
GGTGTACTCCTGAATGTCGAGGTCCTTCTGAACCTTCCGCTCTGGATCGGAGAGAAAGGTCCACTGGGCGCCGACTGAGGCGCGGAATTCCTGCAAAGTATGGTGATCGTCAGTCGCAATCGTGGCGATCTGCGTGTACGCCACCGCGATCTTCGGGTAGAACGCCGCCAGTTCCAGATGCTGCTGGTGCTCCTTTGGGCAATAGTGGCCGCGCGCAAGAGTGAGGATTAGCGGGTCGTCGCCCTGTAGTTCGCTGAGCTTGCGCAGTTCGCCCGTGTGATCGGGCAGTTCGTAGTTGGGGAAAATTCCTCCGGGCACGATATCAGAACGCATGTTTTGACTCCTTCCCTCTCGCTAAAGATCGAGAGTGACCACCGCGTTTGGCTGGGAACAGCATATAAGCAGGTTCCCGGGAGCAGGGTTCTCCAGCGGTTCAGGGTTGTAAGAAATCGATCCGCTAATCAGGCCGGTCATGCAGGTATGGCACACTCCAGTCCGGCATGACCATCTGACCGGAACGTCGCACGCCTCCGCCAATTCAAGCAAACTCGCGAATTTCGGATCCCAAGCGGCGGTAATCCCGCTGCGCGCGAATGAGACCGCCGGGCCAGGTCCGGGCGGCCCTTGCGGCAGGTGAGGAGTGTGCTCAACCTGCGCCATGCCAGGTGTAATGCTCTCAAGCACACCAAAGATTTCCGTGTGCACATTCTCTGCGGGCACACCCCAACTCTTGAGGCCATCGCGCATATTCTTCAAGAATGAAGATGGGCCACACAGATAAAAGTCGCTAACTTGCGGCACGCCGATCCTCTCCAGCAAAGCTGTGTCTATGTGTCCGGGAGCATCGAAGTCTGCACCGATTTGATCGCCCGCAGTGGGCCTGCTGTAGACGATGTATCCTCGTCCGCGAGAGAGCTGTTTCAATAAGGAATGCGATTCCTCAGCAAATGGATGGTCGGCTCGGTTGCGCGCTCCGTAGATCCACCAGACCTCTCGTTGCGATTTCTCTGCAGCGAGTGTGTGCAGCATCGACATTACGGGCGTTGCGCCCACTCCCGCGCTCAACAGAACTGCAGGGTTTTGGCTGGGACGCAGAGTAAAGCTTCCGCGCGGTGCGCTGACATCCAAGACGTCGCCTTCTCGCGTGCGATTGCACAGGAATGAACTGCCAATACCATTCAGTTCGCCCTTCACGCTGATGCGGAGATGGTCAGTCGCCGGCAGATCGGACAACGAATAGCTGCGAAGAACTGATGGTTTGTTTGGATCGACGAGCAATCGCAGAACCACAAATTGACCCGCCTGGAACATACCAAGAGGCCGCCCATCGACCGGGGCTAGAACGAAGGACGTTACGCTGTCGCTTTCCTTGTGAATGCTTGCGACTCGCATCTGTCGGAAGCCGGGCCATGCTGGCGCTTGCTCCTCATACGCGAGTCCCGGATTCCCCAAGCCAGTTTTGGAGCTCAGATCTTGTTCGAGCATGGCGTGGAACGATTCCTGCCAACCCTTGCTCAGCGCAGGAACACGGAGCGCGCGTTGTAGTTCTTTGCGGGAATGTCCCGGCAGATACAGCAGTCCGTCAACCTCGGCAACGGTGATTCGTTCGGGACCGTCGGCAATTTTCACAATGTCGTCGCCCGCCCCAACTTCTCCTTCTTGCAATACGCGAAAATAGAATCCTGGTCTGCGATGTGCAACAAGAAGGGCCGCCATCCGAGGTTCATTCATGCGGATGCCGATGCGGTAGCACGTTACGCGCGGTTGTGATACTTCAAAAATCGTATCGCCGATTCGGTATCGATCGCCGATGCAGACCTCGTCATCCGGAAGTCCTTCGATGGTGAAGTTTTCTCCGAATTGGCCGTAGACGAAGTCATTACGTCCGAGAAAGCGTTCCCAATAGTGATAGGACTCCATTTGATAGACAAAGACGGCTCTCTGCTCCCCTCATGGCCGGCGAGATCGCCCTGCCCGTCGCCAACGATGTTGAGCTTACGCACCATCCTTCGGCCTTCCACCGGAGACTTCCAGATCCCGGTACGCACAGTCTTCCCGCTCCACGTCACGTCGCGCGGAAGACCGACATTTACCGATAGCAATCGCGGCATGTGTACCTCATCGATATCCGAGCCTGTTTGGAGTCCTTTGCTTCTTTTATCAGCGGCGCGCCGGTGCAGCACCATCTACGTGGAGGATCTCTCCGCTCACGTGATCTGCTCGTACCAGGTAAAGAACGGCGTCCACAATGTCTTTGACCGTCGCCTTTTTCGTGGCAGGATGCAATGGCGATTCGTTGGGATCGTCAGGGTGCATTGGTGTGTTTACAACGCCAGGAGCCACGCCATTGAAGCGAATGCCATCCTGC
>DATEMI010000450.1:0-3042 GCA_035275665.1 Terriglobales bacterium
TCCGCAATTTGCCGACTGCACTGGCCTCATTGGCCGCCGTGCGGGCGCGTATCAGATTGGGAATGGCTATCGCAGCCGCGACCATCACAATGCCTGCGTCGGCGCCGGGGCTGCTGCTGGCTCCGCGGATCGCGTCCGGATCGCCATAAGCTGCCATCACCACGAGATTGCTCTTACCCATGAGCTGTGTCATCGATTGTGCCTGCGCGGGCGAGAAGCGCTGCATCTGCAAAGCCATCATCGCTGCGGGATCTTCATACAGGAGAGCGGAAGCGGCTGTCAGGCGTCCCGGGACCGAGTCGAGGAATCGGCGCGATTTGCTCAGAGACTCGCCATTGGTGTGCATTCGGACAGCTTCGGAGAGTGCATCGAGGTTCGACGCGATCACCAGATAATGCTCAATGAATCCATAGGCAAAGGTATTCATTGTTTGTCCGGATGGAACGCGGAGGGTGTGATACACCACTCCTCCCTGCGAGTAGTCATTCATCGGCATGCCGCTGCGGGTGAGAATCATGCCAAGCGTCTGTTGCAAGCGCTCGGGATCCTTCACGCCGAGCACAACCTTCCACGCAGGCTGCGGAGCAATGCTGTTCAGCTCGATGGTCAGTTCACCGCTGAGCTGGGCGAGCACGTCATCCTGCAGACTGATGCCCATTGCCTGTTCCATCCTCGTCACCGACGCAAGTGCGTTGGGGTTGGACGCTGACATCTGTCTGATGTCGTCGAAGATTAGAGCCGGATTCTTCAGCGCGAGCGAGGCGGCGAGTATCGCCTTTGGCGAGACAAAGTCGAGGCTGCCAAGCTGCTGAGGTGCGGCCAGCCACGCGGCCACGCCGTGGCGAGGGCCAGTGAAGCTGAGTTCGGAGCGGCTGATACCGCGGCCATTCGCATCCCTGTGCTGCCAGATCGCATATTTCATATCGGCGAACCCGGTTTGCTGCAGGGTTGCATACGAGCGGTCTTTCGGGGCTTGCTCCAGAAGCTTTTGCACGTTTACCGCGCCAACCCAACTCACGCCGCCCGTATAAGACTGCAGGACACGTTGCCCGAAAGCGGTATTGGAGAACTCGCGGGCGCGGCGGTCCAGATCCGAATTGAAACTACGCAGTCGCGCGACACTGCTGGAGGCGATGACGAAGTCGGGACGGAGAAGGACAAGCAGTTGCGGTGGGTTTGGGTTGCTTGCAGTGGCCAGGTCTTGCGGATCGAGGATGCGCACGTTGGGCGCTGGTGCCCCAGCCGGAGCAATCGATTTTGACTGACTAGCAAGAGCAACGACGAACTGCTGAAGCGCCGGTTTGAAGCCCGGCTTGCGGACCTCGGAGACGATCAACACATCGGGTTCGCGTCCATCGAGGACCGCGGAAACTACAGTCTCGTCGCCCAGGTAGTCGGAGACCGCGGAGAACCTGTCGATCAATTCTTCGATCTTCGGTCCATTCGCTGCCATGCCACTGTCGGCCCACCATGCTCGAAGGTCAGCGCTGTCGTTGAGCTCCTGCTGGAAGATCGTCCAGGACTGACGGGCAACACCGCCGTAATTGGGCGCTGCGAAGTACACGATCGTCGAAGACGGCAGCAGCGGCAGTAAGCGGCTATTCGTGCGATCCGGGGGAAATGTCACATTGTGCTGAAGCCTGTCGATCAGCCGTCCCAATTCGGGCAGCAGACCAGGATACTTGCTTAAGTTGTTGGGACCGGCAGCGCTTTGCGCTTGCGGAGTTCCATTTTGGGCGACCGCGTGCGATCCAAGCACCAACGTAAGTACCAACGCACAACTACAGAGCCGCAGTTCCTTAGAAGCAATAGCCAGCCTTGGCATAATCAGTGCCCCTTATTTGCGAGCCTCAGCATAGCGTGAGTAGAAGGGCGTATACCTTCTTAAAACATGGCAGAAGTTACTTGTGTGTGTTAACCAAGTGGCTCCCTGTGAACATGACTGGCGCTTCCCTCCATGCGGATGAAGAAGTGTCCATTTCAGCGGTTCGGCAAAACGATGATGATAAGCATCCCCATTCATCCAAAATCGCGATGAGCAGAGCCCCAGCATGTCTTTTCCGAGAAATCACGTAATGTCCGTTCTATGTCTGATCAGTTTTTCTCTTGCGTCATATATCAAGAAAATCAGATAATCCGATTCTATGAAAAAGAAGGCAATCAGTGTGACGGAAGCGGCGCGCCATTTCGCCGAGTGCGTCAACCGCGTGCACTATCAGAACGTGCAATATGTGCTGTTTCGCAATGGAACACCACTAGCGAGTTTGGTACCGGAAAGGGTTTGTACAGGACGTGATCTGGCGGAGGCGCTTGAAGGGTTCGATTTGCCTGCGGTCGAGAGCAGGTCTTGGGTAAAGGATCTGCATGCCGCACGCAAGAGACTCAAGGCACCTAAGGACAAATGGCGATAATCATCGATGCGGATGTCGTTATCGGAGGCGAAAAAGGTACCTTTGATCTCCGCCGTTGGCTGGCTTCGAGGCATGATGACGAGTTCGAAATTGCGGCGATCACGGTAGCGGAGCTGTGGCACGGGGTGGAGCGAGCCAGGGGCTCACACCGTCTGCGACGCCAACAGTATCTTGAGCGAGTGATCGCTGCGTTACCGGTCATTCCTTATACTCAGCGCACAGCATATGAACACGCCCGGATTTGGGCAGAAGTCGATGCGCGCGGGAAGATGATCGGCTACTACGATCTGATCGTCGCGGCAACCGCTTTGGAACGTGGAAGCCAGGTGGCCACTTTCAACAGACGGCATTTTGCTCAAATCGCTGGGCTGACCATTCTGGAGCCGCATTGAATCCCGTTCCCAAAGCGCATTTAGTTGCAGGTTAGTACCGTCCGCGGTAGCGGATGGGTGTGCCGAGTTTGCCAAGATCACCCAACTCGCTACCGCGAACGGTACTGACATTCCATGCAGCGGGAACGAGCAGGACCATCCCACTCATCGCATCCACTCAATCGGACGCGATGAGTAGGGCACCCGAATCGCCCCTCATTTCAAAGAATTTGGAATTCGAAGGCGCCTATGCTCCGGTT
>DATEMI010000451.1:0-3177 GCA_035275665.1 Terriglobales bacterium
GGCGATGTGAACGACGTGACCATGATCGGCACCGAAGTCCATGGCAAATATAAGAGCGGAAAAGGCGCATTCCAGACGACGGTTCCGGCGAATTATCCGGACATGATCAAGGACCTTCGCGACAAGGGTGTGAACATCAGCGTGAAGGACAATTCCGGAAATGGCTGGCCGACCTACCTGCTGAACCTTTCTCCACTGATTCTTTTCGCGGCGCTCTGGTTCGTGATGATCCGCCAGATGCAGACCGGCGGCAATAAGGCGCTTTCGTTCGGCAAGAGCCGTGCGCGTCTGCTCTCGATGCAGCAGAAGAAAGTCACGTTTAAAGACGTGGCCGGTGTAGACGAAGCGAAAGAAGAGCTGCGCGAAATTATCGAGTTCCTGCGGGAGGCGCAGAAGTTCCAGAAGCTCGGCGGACGTATTCCGAAGGGCGTTCTGCTCGTCGGACCTCCCGGAACGGGAAAGACTCTGCTTGCCCGCGCGGTAGCCGGTGAAGCCAACGTTCCCTTCTTCTCCATTTCAGGTTCCGACTTCGTCGAGATGTTTGTCGGCGTAGGAGCGAGCCGTGTGCGCGACCTGTTCGAGCAGGGCAAGAAGAACGCTCCGTGCATCATCTTCATCGACGAAATTGACGCCGTCGGACGCCATCGCGGCGCAGGTCTCGGCGGTGGGCACGACGAGCGCGAGCAAACGCTCAATCAGTTGCTCGTGGAAATGGACGGCTTTGAGTCGAATGAAGGCGTGATCCTGATTGCCGCGACCAACCGTCCCGACGTTCTCGATCCGGCGTTGCTGCGCCCCGGGCGCTTCGATCGGCGCGTTGTTGTTGCGCGTCCTGATGTTCGCGGACGTGAAGAGATCCTTCGCGTTCACACGCGCAAGATTCCAATCGGCGACGACGTCGATCTCTCAATCCTCGCTCGCGGCACACCGGGCTTCTCCGGCGCCGATTTGGCCAACATGGTCAACGAAGCTGCTCTGAACGCAGCTCGGCAGAATCGCAAAGCGGTGTACATGTACGACTTTGAAATCTCGAAGGACAAGGTACTGATGGGCGCGGAGCGCAAGTCGATGCTGCTCTCCGACCACGAGAAGAAGGTTACGGCCTATCACGAGGCTGGTCACGCGCTTGTCGCCGCTATGCGCGAGCACGCCGACCCGCTGCACAAGGTCACGATCATCCCGCGCGGTATGGCGCTGGGCGTGACGATGCAGTTGCCGATTGACGATAAGCACACTTACACGAAGGAATATCTCGAGACGCGCTTGGCCATCATGATGGGCGGCCGCGTTGCTGAAGAAATCTTCCTAGGTCAGATGACGACTGGCGCCGGCAACGACATCGAGCAAGCTTCCGATCTCGCGCGCCGCATGGTTTGCGAATTCGGTATGAGCTCGCTTGGTCCGATTACGTTTGGTAAGAAGGAAGAGCAGATCTTCCTCGGACGCGAGATCAATCAGCATCGCGATTTTAGTGAAGAGACTGCGCAGCACATCGACAAGGAAGTTCGTCAGTTGGTCGATGCGGGTTATCAGTCGGCGGTGCAAATCCTGTCGGGTAACAAGGACATCATGCATCGCATGTCCGCGGCCCTGCTTGAGCGCGAGGTTCTCGATGCCAACGAGATCAAGATGATCATCGAAGGCAAAGAACTCCCTCCGATCAAGATGCCTTCCGGCGGTAACGATGGCGGCGTGCAGCAGGTCCTGAAGCCCGAGCCGTCACGCCAGCCGGGATTGGCGCCGGGGCATCCATCACCTGCGTAGGCATCCCAAAATCAACACAAAAGAGCAGCCAGAATGGCTGCTCTTTTTATTGCGGAGCGGAGGAACGAGGGGATCACCGCGACCGCCACTGCTGTCGTTCTGAAAGAAGAACGCGGAAATATAATTGTTTTGCCCTTCGTGATCTCTTTCTTGAGGAGCTTCAGTTGAGCGAGCCTGAGTGGGTCACTCGGAACTTCTGAATGTCGAAGACTCGCTGGGAGTCGTTCTTGCGTTGCGGCTGTTCGGGCAATTGCGGCAGCACCTCGCGCAATGCCCACTGAATCCGCTCGACCGCTTCGACGATTCCCACGTCCTGCTTCTGGCCTCGGCGGCTGTAGAAGGTGATTACCTGCAGGGCATTGCGGATGTGATGGTTCATCTCCGCGATCACGCGCAGGCGGCATTCAACATACTGCTGCCGCTGACGCTCGCGCAAAGACAGCACATAAACCAGCGCTGCTCCTACCAGGCCGACCATCAAGTTTGAAAGGAGAATCAGGTCGCGACCGGGCACGCCCTTGCGATGAAGATGCACTTCGATGAAATAACTGGTGAGTGCGATGGCACCCAGTGCAACAAGACTCTTGGCAAAACTTCGAACGTTCACAATATAAGTAGACGTTGAATGAGGCCAAATTGTCCTACGACTACCACCTTAAGTCTTGTTACCGTTTGTACTGTGAAATGCGGGGCAGACGCTTAATAGATTCGTGCTACATCCTCACTCATATCTCAGCGCTTCGATGGGATCGAGATTCGCTGCCTTCCATGCCGGATAAATTCCAAAGAGCAGGCCGATCGAGCAGGAAACAGAGAAGGCAGCGACCGTCCAGTAAACCGACATCGTGGCTGGCAGAGCCTGAAATGCAGCGCGAATCGACCAGGTGATGATTCCGCCAGTGATGATTCCAATCACCCCGCCAAGAGCGCAAAGCGTGATCGCCTCCAAGGTGAACTGAAACAGAATATTGCGCTTCGTTGCGCCAATGGCTTTGCGCACGCCGATCTCGCGCGTCCTCTCGGTCACGGAGACAAGCATGATGTTCATCACCCCGACACCGCCGACCATCAGGCCAACACTGGAGACAGCAAACATGAACACGAAGATTCCACCGGTGAGCTGGTTCCAGAAGTCCGACAGCGCGTCGGGAGTGAAGATGGCGAAGTTATCCGGCTGATTGAATTTCACGTGACGACGCCGGCGCAGCACTTCGCGGATTTCGTCTTTCACTGCATCCATCGACGCGTGCGATTCGGCTTTTACGCTAACCCAATGGTCTTTCAGCTCGGGATGCAGCTTCTTGAACGTGTGGAGCGGGAAATAGACAATGTTGTCTTCTGGATTCTTTCCGCCTCCGATTCCAGACTTTCGTTTATCGGCGACTGCGATAACGGTGAAGAGTTCGCCTTCGA
>DATEMI010000452.1:0-4966 GCA_035275665.1 Terriglobales bacterium
TTACCACGATGTGAACCACGGAAGGCAGAGAAAGTTGTGCTGAAACGGTCACAAGTTGGGAGTGACGGGGCATTTGTGCCCCGTCCTCGCCGTGCTGACTTGAGCGAAGTTATCGCGGAGTCGTCGAAGTGGTCCCAGTGGAGCAGTTCGTCGAGGTAGCTCCAGTGGACGTGCTCGAAGTCGTTCCGTTTTGGGTATTCGTCGTGGTGCCGCTAGTTGCAGGAGTTTGAGCGCAGTTCGTCGTCGTTCCTGCTGCACCGGGCGTTCCAGTTGAGCCCATCGTCGATCCGCTCGTGCTGGTCGTACCCGTGCTGCCGGTTGCGCCTACCGAGCTTCCGGTTGATCCCGTGGTTCCAGTCGTGCCCATGGTGCCGGTCGAGCCAGCGCTCGCACCCGTTGAACCCGTCGTCCCGGTGGTTGAGTTGGGAGTAGTAGCTGCGCCGGAGCTAGGTAGATTCGCGGCACCGGAACTGGGAAGATTTGCAGCTCCGGAGCTGGGCAGAGAAGCTGCTCCTGAGCTTCCCGTAGTCGTGCTCTGCGTCGTGCCGATTCCACTTGGATTGGCGGTTGAGGTCGTGCTCGGGTTAGTGGTGGTCGACCGGCCCACAGTGCTACCCGGAGTAGTTCCGGCTGTCGTGCCCGTCGTGCCTACGGTGGCCCCGGCCTGAGTGTTTTGCGAACCCATTGTGCCGGTCGCGTTCGCTGTGGTTCCCGTGCCTGTGCTGGTGCTGCTACCGCCGATGCCAGAGCCTGTCGAGCCCGCTGTCTGCGCGCCAGCCCAAGCAAAGGCTGCCAGCATGGTTGGAGCTAGAAGCCATGTTCGTTTCATGGTGGATCCTCTGTGTCTTTTAGAAATTCGGCATCTCTGCCGTGTCATGAAGAGTTCTATTTCTGGTTCGATTCCCACCGCTCCAACGGCGATGCTTCCCATCGATCAGTGAGTACCGCTTGCGCCAGCGCTGCCCCGCAGCAGCGATTACTCTGGGCCAAGACAAACACTGCTCTTCTCTCTTCATCAGAAGAAGTTGTGCTTACCATTGGCCTCTCAGGTTGGCCGTATCGCTGCGCCGCTCTCTTTGACCTGGTGCTCTGCGCCAGCTTCTTCTTTGCTCAATCTGGGCCGACCGCCAGTCCAGCTCAACAACCCAAGACGTCACCACAAGTCCAAGAAATCCTGCCGTCGTACGAGGGACAGAACGTCTCATCTGTCGAGTTGGCTGGACATCCCGAAATCGACATGGGACCCTTCCTGCCGCTGCTCGTACAAAAGCAGGACGAGCCATTCTCGAAGGAAAAGGTCGATGCCACGGTCGCTGCAATCAAGAGCACTCATCGCTTTGACGACGTTCAGGTGCAGGTGCGGCCCGAGCCGGAAGGTATTCGCGTGCTGTTCATCCTCGAGCCGGCCGTGTACTTCGGAATCTATGAATTTCCGGGAGCGCAACGCGTGTTTCCCTATGCGCGATTGCTTCAGATTTCCGACTACCCGCCACGCGGACCGTACACTCCGGTCGATGTCGTCAACGCGCAGCACGCGCTCGAGCGCTTCCTGCAAAGAGAAGGCTACTTCCGAGCGCAGATTAAGCCACGCATTGAAACCGACAAAACTCACGGCCTGGCAAACGTTTATTTCGACACGACACTGGGAAAGAAGGCGAAGTTTGGAACCGTCAGTCTAAAAGGAGCAACTCCGGAAGACGACGCCAAACTCAAAGGCGCGATTCATTCCTTGTGGTCGCGGCTGTGGAACCGAGCGATTCGTCCTGGCAAGACCTATTCGCTGAAGACGCTGCAGAACGCGACCAACTACATGCAGACCAAGCTGATGAAAGACGATCACCTCGACGCGAAGGTGAAACTGATCTCAGCCAACTACAATCCGAGCACCAACCGCGCCGATCTTACCTTCAATGTACAGGCTGGGCCGTTCTATCACGTGAAGGTTCAGGGAGCGCACATCTGGAGCTGGACCAAAAAAAACCTGCTGCCTGTCTATCAGGAAGTAGGAATCGATCCCGAGATCATCCAGGAAGGACGCACGAATCTCGTCTCGTACTTCCAGTCGAAGGGCTACTTTGACGCCAAGGTGAACGTCAACACGCAGCAGCAGGCGAACGGTGAGACCATTGTTTATGCCATCCAAAAGGGACCGCGGCACAAGGTTGCCGATATAGATATCGCCGGCAACACCACGATTGATGAAGATCAACTGGCACCACATTTGGCCGTAAAGAAAGCTCACTTCCTGTCGCACGGCAAATATAGCGAGAAGCTGGTCCATACCAGCGTCAAGAATCTGGAGCGCCTCTATCAGGCGGACGGCTTCAGCGACGTGAAGGTCACGCCCGAAGTGCACAACCAAAATGGCAATGTGACGGTCACCTTCCGCGTAGTCGAAGGCGAGCGCGACATCGTCGAAGCAATGCACATTCAAGGCAACGACACGCAGCCTATCTCCAACCTCGCTCCCAAGGGATTGAATCTCGGTCAAGGCAAGCCCTATTCGCAAAAGCTGGTGCAGGAAGACCGCAACACGATGATGGCTTCCTATCTGAAACTCGGATACCTGAATGCCACGTTCCGGCAAACGGCCAAGCCGGTCGATAAGGATAAGCATCACCTCGAAGTCACTTATCTGATCGAAGAAGGTCCGCAGGTGCGCACGGCGACAATCGTGACACTCGGACGCGGCGAGACGCGGCAGTCGCTCATCAGTCGCGTAGCTCCGCTCTCCAAGGGAGCTCCGCTGCGCGAAGATCAGATGCTCGCGAATGAGAGCCAACTCTACAACCTTGGCGTGTTCGACTGGGCCGAAATCGATCCGCGGCGGCGCATCACCACGCAGACACAGGAGGACGTACTGGTCAAAGTTCACGAAGCCAAGAAGAACGATCTGACCTACGGTTTCGGTTTTGACGTGATCAATCGTGGCGGCAGCATTCCCAGCGGAACTGTGGCGGTGCCCGGGCTTCCCGCTGTAGGACTGAGCAAGAATTTCAAGACCAGCCAGAAGACCTTCTACGGTCCGCGAGCACTACTTGAGTACACCCGCAAAGATCTCTGGGGACGCGCCGAGACTCTCAGCTTCACCGCTCTGGGCGCGCGCCTCGATCAGCGCGGACAGATCACGTTCACCGACCCTTATTTCAAGGGCACAAACTGGTCCGCAAGCGCAAACATCGGCGGCGAGCACGACGCGCAAAATCCAATCTTCACATCGGTGATCGGAAACTTCGGGCTCCAACTGCAGCGCCCGCTCAATGAAGACAAAACGATGAACATGTTCCTCCGCTACAACTACTCGCAGACCGGCCTCACCGATCTCGTGATTCCCGGATTGGTACCTGCGGAGGACCTGCACGTTCGCCTTTCCACGCTCTCGGCAACTTTCGTTCGCGATACGCGCGACTTTCAGCTGGATGCCCACAAAGGCATCTACGAGACACTTGAAGCTGACTTCAATCCTTCAGCACTAGGTTCGAACTTCAACTTCGGACGCTTCCTCGCCCAGACCGCCTACTACAAGAAGATTCCCGACAACATCATCTGGGCGAACAGTGTCCGCGTAGGGTTCGCAACTGCATTCAGCGGTCACGTACCACTCAGCCAATCGTTCTTCAGTGGCGGCGCGAATACGCTACGTGGATTCCCCCTGAATGGCGCCGGGCCGCAGCGCTACATTCCTGTTTGCTCGGCGGGCGAGACCAGCGGCTGTCCGCAGATTGCAGTTCCAAACGGCGGCAACCAACTTTTTCTAGTCAATTCGGAATTTCGCATCCCGGTTCCGCTCAAGCAGGGTCTCGGCGTGGTTCCCTTCTACGACGGCGGAAACGTCTTTCGCACGATCGGATTCCATGGCCAATACACGAACACAGTTGGCCTGGGCTTCCGCTATGCCACCCCAGTGGGTCCGGTGCGTATTGACTTTGGCTACAACTTGAATGCTCCTCAAGGACTCAAACCATTCCAGTACTTCATCACGATCGGACAGGCATTCTGAGGAGCTTTGCGATCGCGTGCCACAACACGAATGAGCACGTCTTCGAAAGTGTTTTAGGAGCTTAGGCTGTGAGCGCAGCACCGAATTTACCTCCGTATTACAACGAACCTCCTGAGGAGCCACGCCAGTTCCAGGAGCCAGCTCCGCACCGACACGCCCGATGGAAAAAGATCGTCGGCTGGGTAGTTGGGATCATTCTTTTTCTAATCATCGCTGTGGGTGTCACGATTTATGTCCTGCTGCACAACGAATCGTTTCATCAATACGTACTGAAGAAAGCCGAGGCGCAAGCGGCTGCTGCTTTGGGCTCGCAGGTCCATGCCAAGGACTTTGCTCTGCATTTTCACGGAATTTCACCCAGCCTCGATCTTTATAACGTCGTAGTAGACGGAGCGAATCCATATCCGACACCGCCGCTGCTCACCGTCGATCACATTCGCCTTGGCATTCGCGTCGTCTCCATCCTGAGCAAGACCTGGTACATGGACGATGTGACCATCAACCATCCCGTCGTTCGTGTCTTCATCGACGCGCACGGCACCGACAATCTGCCGCAGACCAAGAGCAACAGCCAGAAGAAGAGCAACACCAACATCTTCGATCTCGGAGTTCGTCACGCTGTGCTCGACAATGGCGAGATCTACTACAACAACCGCAAGAGCGTGATGAACGCCGACCTGCACGACCTCACGTTCCAATCTGGATTCGATCCATCGCAGAGACGTTATTCAGGAAACATCAGCTACAAGAACGGACACCTTAAGCTCGAAAACTTCAATCCGATTCCACACGATCTCAGCGCGAAATTCGCCCTCACGCCGCAAGAGTTCAAACTCACAGACGCCACTCTTAACAGCGGTGATTCGCATTTCATCCTGAATGCCACGCTCACCGACTTTGCCCATCCGCACGTAAACGCGACGTACCAGGCCGTCCTCGACTCCGGCCAGTTCCGCCGGACATTGA
>DATEMI010000453.1:0-5644 GCA_035275665.1 Terriglobales bacterium
GACGGGACACGGTCTGCGAGACCCGGCATGGCGCTAGGAAGGCGATCTCACTAACATTTACCGCGCTTGTGCACGAGCGGCAGTGAATCCCATCGGTTGAGGTGAGCAGGAAACCCGACTTGCTAACCCACGTGCTCCCCACCCAAACTGATCGGGAGAGATGCTCCGCCTCGCATCGCAATCGTTTAAAGGAAAAGTGACGGTCGGTACGGACCTGCTGCACATCGTGCCGTGAGGGAACGGCGAAGCTGCGAAGCCGCGAAGCTGCGGAGCAATAAAACCGGCTGTCAGCACTCGGCTGTCGGCTTTCGGCACTCCGCACACTTCTCTTTTGACTTAGGCTTTCAGCTTCGAGCTTCGTGCTTCGTAGCTTGTACGGACGGCGACTGGATGACCACGCCATCACCTTTTACACCTGATTAAACAGTTCGTCCCATTCCGGGCATAGCGACGATAGAAAGTAGCTCACCCTTACCCTATGATGTCTTTACTCAAAGTTTCTGGTTATGCGGAGGCTCCATGACGAACAGAGCTTTGCTTCTGCTCCTCTCATTGTGCGTTGCAGTATGCATCTCCACAGCCTGTTATGGTCAAGCGAATGACGTAGCTCTCTCCGTCGGAGGGATTTTCAGTCCGAACCTGAATAACCCAATAAATACGGGGGTTCTGCCTCCTTGCCCCAGCATTGGCTGTCCTACAATATGCACCGACTGCATCGCTCCTAACGCTGCAAGCTCTGGAATCGCATTCCAGGGAACCTTTGCTCACCGGGTTTTGAATTTCGATCTTGTCTCTTTGCATCTTGAGCTGCCCGTAATGGTGGCTCCTAACCGAAATGGGAATGGCGTAGGCAATTTCTCCGAAGTGTTTTTTACTCCCGGATTGAGGATTAAGTTTTCGTTGCCAGTAGTGTCCCCTTTTCTCTCACTTGGGGGCGGCTTCGCGCACTTCTCACCCAAGAACAGCCTTAATAATCCATCGGATACCAGGGCGGCACTTGGGGCTGGTGCCGGCGTGGATGTGCACACTTACATTCCTCTCCTTGGGTTTCGTGCTGAAGTGCGCGAGTTCTATACCGGGGACCCCTACGCGGCCACTCAGCACCATGTTTTTGTCGGTGGTGGAGTCGTTTTGAAGTTCTAATCTGGGAAAGGCTTCTAAGCTTCTGAGCTGCCGAATATAAGCCACGAAGCCGCGAGACGCGAAGGCACGGAGCCGTAAAACCGAGGAAGCTGCCAGCTGCGGGCTACCAGCTTTCAGCCAAACAACGGCAACACAGGGAAAGCCAGGCTGTCGGCATTCGGCTTTCGGCGAAAACCCAACCGCAAAGGAATCACCCCGTCGCTACCTTCACCCATCAGAGCCAACACCGGGCGCTCCCGGAGACCCAACGCTTCGGGCACCGACCTAATCCAGCGTTCCGGGTGTCGGCTGTCGGCGATCGCGTCTCTGGGCTACCGTGGTACCGGCTTGCCTTCTGGGGAAGGTTTGCTCTTGTTCGCGATCTTGCCTGTGGTTCCAACCACGCCGGACTTGGTGCCTTCGGCTACGGACTTACTTGCGTGTCCAATTCCTTTGCCAAAGGCTTTGGCTGCGGCTATGGGATGGCGTTCTTTCAGGTCGTGTCCGGCAGCCTTCGTGCCACTGCCGAGCGCGCTGGGAGCGGTTGCCATTGTGTTGGCCGCTCCGACATTTAGATGGCTCAATGTGCCCTCGTCGAGCTTGCCCGTGACCGTAATGTTTTTGTCCGACTGATATTTCCGGATAGCTCGCTGGGTGGCGGGTCCTAGCTTTCCGTCGGGAGTGCCGACGTTGTAGCCGTCGTCGTCGAGCTTCTGCTGGGCGGACTTGACTACGTCGGGAGTGACGCGGACCTTCTTGAATTCGGGTTGAACTTCGTCGGTACCGTCGGAGTGACGCTTCTCCACTACGGTTCCTTTCGGAGCTTTAGCTTTGTGCGTCTGGGCAGGTAGCAATGGGCAGAGCGCGATGATCATCGTCGCGACAAGATAAGTTTTACTCATGGGGGTAATCCTCGAACGTTCACACGTTGCGATGCATCCGAGTGATGGCAATTTGCCTGCCCACGGTCACGACCAGGATTCGCTGCTGGATTCCCTGCCAGACCTGCCGGATCTTGCCTGTCGTGGAAATTCGGGTTGTAAGTCACACTTGCGATGGGGATTGTGGTGAAATTCCCTGCTAATTCCCTGCAAGTTCCCTGGTCGATTGCGAATCGTCAGTGTTTATGCTGGTCCGGCGTCCCGTCAAAAAAATATTTTTGCGGGAATTTTTTCCCTGCAAAATTCCGTGCGCAGGGAATTCTCGGCGCGGAGCCGCCCGCCTCTGCGCGTTCACATGCAGATGGATTATTCTGCGTTGGCGTGCTTAAGACTTTCCAGGTAGTCAGTTGGTGGGGCATTCCATGCCGCACTCCGCGGTGTTCCGGTTTCGCGGTCTTATCTGCGATGGTCCTTAAAAAAGGAGCCAAACACTTGCGGCCCACCGAGCGCGGCGTCGGCACATGTGAAAGTTGTGGGTGCCAATACAGCGTCAAGCCCGAGCAACTCGAGAGACGGCTCGTCGAGATGCGGACAGAAGCTCAGGAGTGCTAGTTCGGTCATCGGCCAGCGGACATGTGAAGGAGAGATCTCCTTCTCCGACTTAAGCCAAATCGTTCCGTTGATCTCAACTTTGCAGAAACTGTAGTTTCATTTTGGGGGCAAGGTTCACCTGTTTCCCGCGTTAGGTTCATTCAAACCGTAGTGCGGCCATCGGACTCACCTTCGTCGCGCGTCGTGCAGGGAACCACACGGCTAAGAACGCGACTGCGGCCAGGAGCAGCAGCGTGATGATGAACGCGGTTGGATCGAGGGCTTTCACATCAAAGAGGAAGGTCGCCAGGAAATGCGTGAGCCATAACGCTCCAGCGATTCCGATCACAATGCCTATGCCTGCCAGCAGCATGCCTTGGCGGATGACCATATTTCGGATAGCGGAAGTCTGGGCCCCGAGCGCCATGCGGATGCCTAGTTCCTGCGTGCGTTGCTGCACCGAGTACGCCATGAGTCCGTAAATTCCGATCGCTGCTACCAGCAATGCCGACGCCCCGAATATGGTGAGCAGGAGCATGTTGAAGCGTTGGCGGGAAGTGGTGGTGACGACGATCTCGTCCATGCTGCGGATATGCGCGACAGGAAGTCCGCCGCTCGATTCGCGCAATGCGACAGAGATCGGCTTGGCCAGTGGGTGAGGCTCCTGCGGGCTGCGTACGATCCACCACAGCGGCGTGATGCGCGAGTTGAGCGCGGTGACTTTGTCCGGCATCTGCGCGATCGGGATATACATGGTTGGCGCAGGATTGCGATCGAGGCCGTTGCCGCGCATGTCGCCTGCTACGCCGACGATCTGGCGCGCCGGCTCGACGAACACCGGTCCCATATTGGCGCCAATGAGGAGGCGATCATTCAACGGATCACCATTTGGCCAAAACTTTTTCGCCATCGCCTCGTTGATAATGACTACTCCCGGTGCCGAGCCGTCGTCGTGTTCGGTGAAGCTGCGTCCGCGCACGATGGGAACTTTGAAGGCATCAAAGTAGCTCCACGAGATCGGCAGGTATCCGGCGCCGCCGCTGTTGGGATCGTTGCCTTTCGGTCGGCCTACGATGTCGAATGGTAGACCGAATCCGCCTTGAAGCGGCAAGCAGCAAGCGGCCGCGGCTGTGCTCACGCCGGGAACATTGAGCAGACGCTCGGTGCCGTCGCGAACGATCTGTGCTACACCGGCTGTCCTCTGAAAACGCTCGCCACTGAGAGACATCGCCATGGTCAGCACCTTGTGCGTATCGAATCCAGGATCGACTGCCTGCAGTTTCATGAACGTGCGAATGAGCAGACCGGCGCCGACAACCAGCACCAGCGCGAGCGCAACTTCGCCGATTACCAATATGGAACGGACATTGCCGGTGCGCAGTCCAACGCCTGCCTGACTGCTGCTTTCCTTGAGCGCGTTCGCCAGGTTGATACGCGAGGTGCTAATGGAAGGGAAGAGGCCGAAGAGAATGCCGGTGAGTACGGAGACGCCGAATGTAAACAGCAGGACGTTGAGATCGAGGCTCACTGCCGATCCGTCGGGACCGATGCGAGGAATGCCTCCGGGGCTCACGGCCAGCAGCAGACGCACGCCGACGAATCCGAGGATGAGTCCGAAGAATCCTCCCAAAAGGGAAATGGCCAAACTTTCGGTGAGCAACTGCCGAATGATGTGCCCGCGTCCGGCACCCAACGCGGCGCGCGTGGCCAGTTCGCGCTGGCGCGCAGTCGCACGAATGAGAAGGAGGTTAGCAACATTGGCGCATGCGATCAGCAGTACGAATGTTACTGCGCCAAGCAGAACCAGCAGCGAGAGCCGCGTGTCACCAATCATGACATCCTGCAATCTCTCAAGGCCGAAACCGCCCTTCGGTCCTAGGCCACCGGGATAGATTCGGCGAAATTGATCTGCGGCCAGCTTCAGCTCGGCATTCGCCATCTCCATGGTAATGCCGGATTTCAACCGTGCCGCTACGCGGAAATAATGCGCCATGTCGTGCGAGTTAAGATCGAACTGATATGGCAGCCAAAGATCTGCGGGAGTCTCGGTCTCAAACTTTGGTCCGACGACGCCAACGACGAGATACGGCTGACCGTCGAGCTGAATGTTCGTGCCGACGATGCCAGGATTCGCCCCGAAGCGTCGCTTCCACAGTCCATAGCTGAGGACAGTCGCGCGGCCACCGTTTGGGCTATCTTCTGCAGCAGTAAATACGCGGCCGGTGAGGATCGGCGCGCCGAAGAGACGAAAGTAGTCTTGGGTGACATGCACTGCTTCCAGTTGCTCGGGATCGCTGCCGCCAGTCAGATTGAGTCCGGCGCCGGCCTGGTCAAAACCAGCGACTGCGTCGAAAATGCGCGTCTGCTGATGCCAGATGTTGAATTTGGGAACATTGGCGCCCGGAAATGATCCCTGCGGGCCAGTGTTCATGAGCATTACCAGCGACTGCGGATCCGGATAGCTGAGCGGCTTCAGCAATACGGTGTTGATCACCGAAAAGACAGCAGTATTCGCGCCGATGCCGACGGCGATCACAAGCACGGCGATCACGGCGAAACTTGGTACCTTCGCGAGCGAGCGCAGCGCAAAACGAAAGTCACGCTGGGCATCTTCGAGCCAGGAAAATGAACGGCTTTCCCAGACGCGCTCGGTATAGCCCGAAGGTTTGCGGGAATCATCTTTGCCGCTCGCCGCGGTGGGAGGATCAAAGCTCATGACAAGCTCTCCAATCTATGTCGCAGGCGCTGAAATGCATCACGACGCGCATTATGGTCGCAAAAGAGTGCTTCTGCAATCAGACGTACGGCAGGACAAAAGGTGAGTGCGCGACGATCACTCCGCCAGAACTGGGATGGGGAAGAATTTCTCGGCTTATCCGCGTCAAAGACTGACCTTCCGCAGGCGGAGCGAGTTTGCGATTACCGAAACAGAACTCAGGCTCATGGCTGCTGCAGCAAAAATTGGATTCAAAGTGGCATGCAGCAGCGGATAGAGAACGCCGGCGGCAAGCGGAATTCCCGCAGCGTTATACACGAAGGCAAAGAACAGG
>DATEMI010000454.1:0-2931 GCA_035275665.1 Terriglobales bacterium
GGCTCGATGATTCGCACAGGCCTAACTGGGTAATCTTGCGCGGACGTTATGCCGCTCGTGACGGAAAGCAAGAACAGCAACGGGAATCTCCTGTCGCTTTCGCCTACTGACAAAGCTCACAACCATGAAGGCATCGCGCAGTGTCCGGTCCTGGGGCCCTAGTTCAACTTTCTGCAGAGTTTAACCCGTGTCCTTTTGCATACACAATGGCTTGCGTCGGAGCAGCTGGTGGTTTGTCGGCAACACGGAAGCCACGATCCACGTGAGGCCTGCGGCTCCAGCCCACTTCTGGTTTGCCCATGATTTCTTCCGCAATTCGAACGGGGTACCAAACTCTGCTCTTAGGCTCTTGCCACCCGTCGCGGTTCAACTATGGGATACATCTGTAGTTGGTGTAGAGTTCTTGCTTATTGGCGCTCTGGAAGGGAGACATGCCCGTGACTGCAGAAAACAGGAGTCAGGCGACGATCGAGGCCACGCCTGAGCCGATCACTATCGATACCGCGCGGACTGTCGTCATCGTCGTCGATATGCAGAATGATTTTGGGAGCAAGGGCGGAATGTTCGATCGAGCTGGTATCGACATCGCGCCGATTCAGAGAGCTGTTGCACCCATTTCGAGTGTTCTCGAATCAGCCCGCCATGCCGGCATAAAGGTAATTTATCTCAAGATGGGTTTTCGTCCGGATCTTTCCGATATCGGTCATTCGGATTCGCCTAACCGGCTGAAGCACGCTCGCCTTGGATATGGACAACCAATGCGTGCACCGGATGGAACCGAAGGGCGAATCTTGATTCGAGATACCTGGAATACCGAGATCGTAAACGAACTTAAGCCTCAGCCCCAGGACGTCGTTCTCTACAAGACTCGCTTCAGCGGCTTTTATCAAACAGGATTGGATAACATTCTCAAGACACTGAACGCCAAGTACCTGGTCGTCACCGGATGCACGACAAGTGTGTGCGTGGAATCGACCGTCAGGGATGCGATGTTCAGAGACTATTCGTGTTTGTTGCTTGAGGATTGTATGGCCGAGCCAATCGGGAACGTCGGGAATGATTCTGCGAGAAGCAATCATGAGGCTTCGCTGCTGGTGATCCGAGCGCTATTCGGCTGGGTTTCCCGCTCGGACAAATTCATTGACGCTCTTGAGGCCCACTCTGAAGTCGTCGATACCGTTAGTGTGGGAAGCACGCAGTCCTAGCAAGAATCCGGCGGCATGCCTTTGCCTACGCATCTCTGAAGCTGGTGCTTGGTTCAGAAGAGTCGTGGTAAAAAATCCTTAAGATCGCGGCGCCAGGTTTGCCACTCGTGGTCCGTGCCGGGTGATTCGTAGAAAACGTGTTGTATGTTTGCGTCCTGAAGCGACGTGTGCAGTTTCTGGAGTCCTGCGCGCATCCTTTCTGGTTCATTCGTTCCTACGCCAAGCCAGAGCAAATGCACTTTCTTGGCAAATGCTGCCGGATCGGCGAACACTCCGTTGTAGTCGGTCTTGGGATCTAGTTTCCGATTTCCGAGCACGAGCATCCCGCCCGCCCCGCTGAAGCCGCCGATGTAAGAGAAGAGATCCAGATGATCCAGTGTGATCTGGAAGGTCTGCATGCCACCCATCGAGAGGCCTGCCATCGCGCGGTAGTCACGGTCGGATAACGTGCGGAACGTGGAATCAATGAATGGGATCAGAGCCTGTGTTACATCATCTTCGAATGCGGCGGCCATATCTTGCATTGCCTTCAACATTTCAGGTGACCCAAAGCCCTTTGCGAACAAATCGACCGGGGCCTCGCCGGCGCGGTGCGCATAGCCATAGGCCATCACCACGATCATCGGCTTGCAATTCTTCGCTGCGATCAAGTTGTCCAGGATGAAATTCGCGTTCCCCTGGCGGATCCAGCCGGTCTCGTCTTCGCCGGCGCCATGTTGCAGGTAGAGAACCGGATAGCGTGTCTTGATCTGCGCGTCGTAGTTTGGAGGCAGATAGACCAATGCGTGCCGCCACGTCCCCGTCACTTTCGAGTTGTACCAGACCTCGCGAACTGCGCCGTGCGGCACATCTTGCACCGAATAATAGGTAGAGCCTGGCTCGGGAACTTCCACGCCACTCGCCGGTTTGCCTCCTCCGAAGAAGGCATGAGTGTTTGGGTCACTGACCTCGGCACCGTCGATGACCAGCGTGTAGTAGTGAAAGCCGGGAACAAGCGGCGGAGTGGTGATTGTCCAGAATCCATCCTGCTGTTTCTCCATGTCCAGTTTCGGACCGCTCCAGAAGCTCAGCCGGACTTTCGTAGCATCTGGAGCTTTCACGCGAATCTGTACTCTGCCGGTGTTGTCAACCCGTGGATACTCCGCTGCCCAGACATTCGTCGTAGAGGGCTGGAAACTGCCCGATTCCTGTGCCCAACAAAAACTCAAAGACAAGAGGACTAGTATTGCGAATCGCCGCATGTTGTTCTCCTTCGTTGACATCGAATGTGAGCCATAGCGCCGCCGAGCGCTAGCTTTTCGTTAGCTTCGGCGTTGCGGTCGCGGGACCGGTTTGGATCACTGCTCGACTGAAACAACGGTCACAGACTTAGGTTCCAGTTTCAACGTTAGCTTGCCGCCCTGAACCGTCGTTGGAATCGGTCTCGGCATGACTGTATTAGGCGCGTCGAACGTGTTGACACTGTCCACCTTCGGCGCTGTGAGAGTTTCTCCGCTCGCTGCTTTTGCCGTAACGCCCGCCAGTCCTGCCTCGATTTCGACCGGTTCATTGGGATCCAGATTGGTAATCTCCAGCCACAACTTGCCCTTCGCGTCTTTCGCTGCGATCGCGTCCACTCGGGGCACCGCCACTGCCCCATATGTGTACCAACCAGCATCAAGAGTCACCGGCACGAATGTAGCGTTCTGGAACGGTGCGTACATTTTGAAGACGTAATAGGTTGGAG
>DATEMI010000455.1:0-17039 GCA_035275665.1 Terriglobales bacterium
GGATTCGCGCCGGACCAGCGCCATCTGATTGCCGCCATCGCACGCTATATGGGCAAATCGCGACCAAGTGAGCGAGATCGCGAGTTGAAGAATCTGCGGCCCTCGGCCCGCGCTCTGCTCGATCGCGCGGTCATCCTGCTGCGGATCGCGCGCGCCCTGAATCAAGGACGGCGTGGCATCGTGCAGCAGGTGCGCGTGCGGCTGCGCGGAGCCGTTGTGCTGCTTGAACTCCGTGGAAAATCGGGAATGGACCTGGAAGTTTGGGCGGCGGAAAAGGAACGCAGCTATTTCCGCGATGTCTTCGGACGCGACTTGCTCGTCCGGGCAGCTTCGTGAACATCGTCCGATCCGCTCTTGGTTCGTAAATTCAAGTACTCATCAGGAATCTCGAATTCAGCATTCCCATTTTGAAAACTAGAAGACGCGTTTTCGCCAGAGCTGGCATCGGAGGCGGCTTTCGCCAGCCGCGGCGTAAGCAGCCAGTCGAGCACGTATTTTTTTTGCTTGCTCTCGACCTTGGCGACTGCCCCTTTCCTCATGTCCAGGTGCGCACGCTCGCCGCTTCCGGCAATGGTCCTTCCAAGGAAGTCGCTGAAGTTGGGATTGTGGCCGACCACCATGATGGATTCGTGTTTGGAGTAGTCGCGCAGCATATCGCGAAAGTGTTCGTACTTGGCCTCAGGACGCAGTGCGTTTTCGATGTGCAGCTTGCCTTCGTAGCCGATCTCGTTGGCGATGAGCGCGGCGGTCTGTGTGGCCCGCTTCAGCGGACTTGAAATGATGGCGTCCACGCCAATTTCCATCGATGAGAGAATGCGCCCCATCTGTGTCCCCTGCTGCACGCCGTCAGCATCCAGTGGACGCTTTTCGTCTTTTTTTCCGCTGAGTTTTTTCTGCCCCGCGCTGGCGTGGCGGACGAAATAGATGATCATGCCTGCTCAACTCGCTGACGGGGACGTGGCCGCTGCGAACGCACCGGAATGGGTGGTATCGATGCGAGCGACGCGCTGCCCTCGGCTAATGCTATCAGGAACTCCTGGGCATTGAAGAGCGGGCGCGGAGTACGACGGCGGCCGCCGCGCACCAGTTCACTGGCTCGAATGTAGTCGCCCGATGACTGCAGCACGCGTGCCTTTGCGGTGTCCGCCAAATACGACTCGAGAATCTCCTGGCGCACTCTCTGTCTCAACAATGGGTCGAAAACGGGAAAGACAACCTCGACGCGCTCATAAAGATTCCGCGGCATCCAATCGGCGCTGCCCAGATAAAGCTCTTCCTCACCAGCGTTCGCAAACGAGTAGATGCGGCTGTGTTCCAGGAGTCTGCCGACGATGCTGCGCACACGAATACGATCGCTGACGCCCCTAACGCCGGGGCGAAGGGCGCACATACCCCGCACGATGAGATCGATCTCAACGCCGGCCTGGGACGCGCGATACAGCGCCTGAATCACCGGCTTGTCCAGTAGAGCATTCATCTTACCGATGATGCGGGCCGGGCGCCGCGCGCGAGCATGATCGGCTTCGCGCTGGATCAGCGCAATCGTGCGCTCAGCGCAATCTACAGGCGAGACCAGCAGCGGATCGTAATGAGCGTGATCGGCGTAGGCGGTAAGAAAGTTGAAGACTTCCTGGACGGCTTCGGTAATTTCTTCATTCGCAGTCAGCAGGCTCAGGTCGGTGTAGAAGCGCGCGGTTACTGCATTGTAGTTGCCTGTCCCAAGATGGGCATAACGGCGCGTCACCCCATCAGGATCGTGGCGCACAAGCAGCGTGAGCTTGCAGTGCGTTTTCAGCCCGACGAGTCCATGAAAGACCTGTACACCTGCGTCTTCAAGGCTGCGGGCCCAGCGAATGTTCGATGCCTCATCGAAACGCGCCTTCAATTCGACGACTACTGTGACCTCCTTCGTCGCTGCCGCCTCGATCATTGCCTGCACGATGCGCGATTCTTCGCCGGTGCGATACAGCGTCTGGCGGACGGAGATCACGTTCGGGTCTTTGGCTGCGTTCTCAATGAATCCAACGACTGCGTTGAATGAGTCAAAAGGATGATGCAGCAGGATGTCGTGCTTGCGGATCTCTTCGAATATGTCACGTGCTTTGCCGGTGAGGTGCAACTCGCGAGGAACGAACGGGCGGAATTTCAAGTCGGGACGCGGCGTCTGCTCGTGAATGCTCAACACGCGCGAGAGGTTCACCGGCCCGGGGGTGGGAAAGACCTGCCATTCTTCGAGTCCGAAATTGCCGCGGAGGCGTTCGACGATCTCCGGTGCTGCGCCGTCATCGATCTCAAGGCGAACGGCGTCCCCTTTGCGACGATTGTGTAGTTCCGTGCGTACCGACTCGAGCAGGTTACGCGACTCTTCTTCCTGCAGATAGAGATTGCTGTTGCGCGTCACGCGAAAGGCGGCGGCCGAGATGATCTCGTATCCGCGGTACATCTTCGCTGCATGTGCTGCTACCAGGTCGGCCAAGAAGACATAGTCGTGAGTACCCTCATCGGACGGCACGCGCAGGATGCGCGGGAGTGAGCGCGGCACGGTAATTACGCCCATATAAACGGCCGAAGACCGTCTGCGACGACGCAGCAAGAACGCCAGGCACAGCGCTTTGTTCACGACTCTCGGAAATGGGTGCGCCGGATCGATGGTGATGGGCGTGAGCAGCGGATCGACCTCGCGCTCGCAATAGTCCTCAAGAAAATCGGCTGCAGTGGTGTCGAGATCGCTCAACCCAAGAATGCGAATGCCGTTCTCCGCAAGAGCAGGGCGCAATCGTTCGTTCCAGGACGAGTACTGTGCTTCAACGAACCGCTTCACGTCTTTGATGACAAGCTCAAGCTCCTGCTCGGGGGGCAATCCGTCTGGCCCAGGAATGATGTAGCCGTCTTCAATACGTTGCAGCAGGCCAGCCAGACGTACCTCAAAGAATTCGTCAAGATTGGAAGCGGTGATGCTGAGAAATTTCACTCGCTCCAGCAGCGGGTTCGATTCGTCTTCGGCCTCCTCGAGCACGCGCTCGTTGAACTTGAGCCACGAGAGTTCCCGATTCAGGAAGTACTCAGGTTTATCGGTCGAGAGAGGCGGCATGTTCGGCCTGGAAGTGGGGAGGCGCGCCAGTTTGGCTTCAGAAAAGTGTAACGCACGGACTCAGGCATGAAAATCAGGCCGCGGATTTTAACCAAATATTCACACTCCAATGGCAATTCCTAAAAGGCCATCGTGCTGTACGCGTGCTTCCGCCACATGACAAACTAGTCGCCCCTGGCGTATGGTTAAAAATAGTGTTGTCACGAGCCAAGGCAGTCATCGTCGTTATCATCGCGGTAGCTATTTTGTACGTTCTCATTTCTCCGCTGCCGGAAATGGCGGCGACCAATTCCATTCAGTCCTCCTTCTGCTTCTGCCTCTGGCTGTTTACCTTCATCACTTTCAGCATCGTTCTCTTCGCGCCCGTTCTATTTGGTAAGCAGCTAGAGAGTGGGTCGCCGCTCAATCGATCTCTCCTCTGCACCCGACTCTGTTAGGCATTCCGCTCTCATCTTTTTCCAAGCTCGAGACACACGGAATGCAAGCTGTTCAGCACGCTCGTCCATGACCGTTGCGTGCTGTGAAAAAGGAGCGTTATGCAGACGAGAGAAGTTTTTCAGGCCTGGGGGAAGATTCTGGCCGGCCAGAAGCCATCACTATCGATTGAGATCACGAAGGAATGTCCGCTGCGCTGTCCGGGATGTTACGCCTTTGCAGACGGCCATGTGGGCGATGGCGCCAACTTGCGCGATCTTAGCGACTATAGAAAAGATGAGCTGGTAGACAGGGTTATCGAGCTCGTCGATACTCTCCGGCCGTTGCACGTCTCCATCGTTGGCGGCGATCCTCTCGTCCGATTTCGGGAACTCAGCCTGCTCATTCCTGAGCTGCACAAGCGAGACATCTTTCTTCAGATTGTCACCAGCGCTTTCCGAGTAATTCCGCCGGAGTGGGCGCGATATTCCAAAGTGGGAATCGTTGTTTCCATCGATGGCTTGCAGCCGGAGCACGATGCGCGACGCAAGCCGGCAACTTACGATCGAATTCTAAAAAACATTGCCGGCCACCGCGTGACGGTGCATTGCACGATCACATCGCAGATGATGCGTGATCCCACATATCTGGAACGTTTTCTCCAGTTTTGGACCGAGAAGCCAGAGGTGCGGAAGGTGTGGATGAGTATTTTTACGCCGCAGATCGGCGAGCAGGCTGAGGAGATACTTTCGCCGCCGCAACGCGCTCAGTGCATTGCTGAACTGCGCCGATTGCGCACGCGTTATTCAAAGCTTGATATGTACGACGCGCAGATCCAGGAGTTCGCAAATCCTCCGGAGTCTCCGGCGGACTGCATATTTGCTCAGACTACAACCACGATCTCAGCCGATTTAAAAACGCACATCGTTCCCTGCCAGCTCGGCGGCAAACCAGACTGTTCTCAGTGTGGATGCGTGGCTTCGATGGGCATGGCTGCTGTGGGGCACCATCACGTAGCGTTTGGTGTTACCGCGGGCCATCTATTCACGATCTCGAGCCGGATCGGGAGGAAGGTCCGCAAACTGCGTTCAAAAGGCAGGCGGTTGGTCAGGCAAGCTGCCTGAGCGCGACTTTTGCGGAGGACACGTGCCTTAGGGCGCCCCGATTGATAGATTGCTATCGGCTTTTGTTTACTGAAAGGACTACGACTCGATCTACTTCGTTCTTTGCAGCCGCCGGCAATGTGAGAACGAGTCCCTTCTCGTTTTGCGTAAAGGGAACAGGCGCTCCATCGAGCAGGACTTGAGCGCTGCTCACTCTTGAATCAAGCGGCGGCAGGGCTAAAAGAGGCGCGTTCCAATTCAGGACGTGGATGAAAATCTTGTCGCCTTTCTGCGTAGTGACTCCCCAATCTGCCGGAGCGATCGGACCACCGCGTGTACCGTAAATAGATTCGCCGTAGCGCGAGAGCCATTCTCCTACTGCATGGAGGCGATCGATGAACTCCTGCTGAATCTCTCCATTTGGCATTGGGCCGATGTTGAGCAGCAAGTTGGAGTTGTTGCCCGCCGCGCGTACAAGCATTTCTTCGACTGTCTCGGCACTCTTGTATTTGCTGTCGCCGATGTTGAAGCCCCATGAGCCGTTCAGAGTGTTGCTGCTTTCGAGAGGCAGCGCCGTATCGACGACGGTGGTGTTAAAACCGGCGGTATTTCTGCCCGGCAGGTCGCGCTCGAACGTCTGAACATCTTCGCCCGGCTTTGGCGCCTGATGATGATTAGGAATGATCAGGGCAGCGGGTTGAAGCTGATGAATCAACGCGTACGTTTTTTCGAGTTGCCAATCGGTATCGGGCTTGTCCCACATGCCGTCGAACCAGATGCCGCCGATCGGTCCGTAGTTCGTGAGCAGCTCGCGAAGCTGGCCATTCATGTAGTCGTTGATGTACGCGTTCCAGTCGCCATGGTTCGGACGACCGTTGTCCCAATCGATCGCTGTGCGGCCGCGCGGGTAGTAGTCCGGATTGTGCCAATCTAGCTGCGAATAATAGAAGAACAGTTTGATGCCTTGGCGATGGCATTCGTCCGCGAGCATCTTGAGCGGATCTTTGCCATAGGGCGTGCGCTTGACGATATTCCAATCTGAAACCTTGGAATCGAACATCGCGAAACCGTCGTGATGGCGCGAAGTGATGGTGATGTACTTCATCCCCGCCGACTTCGCCAGCGAGACCCAAGCCTTGGCATCGAACTTCTCGGGATCGAAAAAGGCAGGCAGGCGCTCGTACTCATGGACAGTGAGCTTGCGATTATGAAATACCCACTCGCCGTCGCCCAGCACGCTGTACACGCCCCAGTGGATGAACATTCCGAACTTGTCATCCTGAAATTGCTGGCGAGCTTTCAGATTTTCAGGCGAGGGTTGGTATGCGCTCTGTGCCGACATCAGCGTTGGAAGAGCGAGCAGCGCGCTCGCAACGATGCGAGCGAAGAATCTTCGCGATGGAGTCATATTGTGATCGGACTACGCGCTCAGATGAACTCGTAACATTCGTCGGCCCAATCTGAGCAGGAATGGATTCGGAAGTTCTCCTCGATACGTCGGCGTTTCTACCACACGATCCTCGATGTGAACAGCTTTCTCTTTGATTTTGCGCTGAGCGTCAGTGCCTGATGGGCTGAGACCGCAGGCAACGAGAAGCTTGTCGATTCGAACAGCGTTGTCGCCGCTTGCAGCACTGGCAATTTCGCAAAACCGAACGTTGCACTCCTGAACAGCATCCGGCGTTTCGTGTTTCTGGAACTGCTTCGTCCAGTTCTCTTCGGCTTCGCGCGCGGCCTGCTCGGAGTGGAAGTCGCTCACGATTCGACGCGCAAGATCCTTCTTCGCCTTCATGGGATGCAGAGCGCCTGAAGCGATCTTCGACTTCATTTCCTCGAGCTGCTCGGTGCGCAGATCGGTGAGCAATGTCCAGTAGCGCCACATCAGCACGTCGGAGATCGACATCAGCTTGCCATACATCTCCAACGGCGGTTCTTTAATGCCAACGGCGTTGCCGAGGGACTTCGACATCTTCTGCACGCCGTCCAGTCCTTCGAGGATGGGCATCATCAGGATGACTTGTGTGGGCTGGCTATGCTGGCGCTGCATCTCGCGTCCAGTGAGCAGATTGAATTTCTGATCGGTCCCGCCAAGCTCGACATCGGCTTCGAGCGCGACCGAGTCGTAACCCATTGCCAGGGGATACAGGAGTTCGTGCATCGCAATCGGCTTCTCCTGCTGGAAGCGGGCATGGAAGTCTTCACGCTCAAGCAGTTGCGAAATCGTGAATTTTTCCGCGAGTCTGATGAAATCGATCGCGCTGAACTTCGAAAACCAGCGGCTGTTGAAATCGACGACGGTCTTCTTAGGATCGAGAATTTTGAAGACCTGCTCTTTGTATGTCTCTGCATTGCGATCGATTTCTTCGCGAGTCAGCGGCTTTCGTGTCGCCGAGCGGCCGCTGGGATCGCCGATCAGGCCCGTAAAATCTCCGATCAGGAAGATGACGGTATGGCCCATGTCCTGAAAATGTTTGAGCTTTCGAATCAGGACCGTGTGCCCGAGATGCAGGTCCGGAGCGGTTGGATCGAAGCCGGCTTTGACGCGCAGGGGCTTGCCTGTCTTCAGCGAATTTTCCAGGCGCTCGCGTAGCTCCTGCTCGCGGATAATCTCCACCGCGCCTTTTTTCAAGTACGCCAGCTGTTCTTGAACAGGAGGAAAGTTCATGCGACGTGGTTGTACAGCTCCGACTCGCGCTGTTCGGTCAGATCCTGCATTTTCGGCGAGTAGTCGAGGAAGTGCGGCGTGCGGCGATGCGCGTCGAGCGCGGCGTCGTCGCGATAGAGTTCGTAAAGCATGAAGCGGCGCGGGTCTTTGCGCGATTGATGAACATCGAAGCGCATGCATCCCGGCTCTGTCTGCACCAGCTTCACGTACGAGCGGAACATATCGGCCGTCTCCTGCTCCCGGCCGGCCTTCACGGTGAGATGAACAGTCAGGCAGATCATATCGAGACTTTATTTAATCACGACACGCGTGCAAGGGCGGAGAATGGATCGGGCTGTGCAGCACAGTGTGTTTTACTAAACATCGCGCCGTAGCCAGGCTGATTGAGAACGACCGTCCCATGAGCAGGCCCGTGAACGACAGCAAGATTATCGCCGACCAATGGACCATGGCCGGAGATGCCGCCGACTTCATCCGCGGCAAAACCTCCCTCCACCCAAAACTCGCCTTAGTGCTGGGTTCGGGACTCGGAGCGTTTGCCGACGAACTGGAAGACCGCACAGTCCTTCCTTATGTGTCTATTCCCCACTTTCCGCTCTCCGGCGCGGAAGGACATGCAGGCAACCTCGTGATCGGGAAAGTGGGCGAGATTCCTGTCGCGGTGATGCAAGGACGCGTCCACTACTACGAAGGCCACAGCATGCTGCGGGTGACTTTTCCTATGCGAGTCTTTTGCCGCCTGGGAATCAAGGGCGCGCTGCTCACCAATGCCGCCGGCGGGATCGGAGCACAACTCACCCCGGGATGCCTGGTTGTCCTAAGCGACCACATCAATCTACAGGGCACCAATGCCTTGGTCGGTCCTAATGACGAGCGGTTTGGACCTCGTTTCCCTGATATGAGCGAGGCGTATGCGAGGGATTGGCGCACAATCGCGTTGGAAGAAGGACGGCGACAGGGGATCAAGATTTTCGAAGGAATTTACGCTGCCGTTCCCGGACCGAGTTATGAGACTCCGGCAGAAATTCGTTTCCTGCGAATCATTGGGGCGGATGTCGTGGGAATGTCGACAGTCGCAGAAGTCGTCATAGCCCGCCATTGCGGAATGAAAGTGCTGGCAATCTCGGTTGTAACGAACATGGCGGCGGGAATTCTCAATCGGCCGATCAATCACGCTGAAGTCATGGAAATCGGTAGACACATTCGCAGTGAATTTTCAGATCTGCTCAAAAGCGTAATTCCGAAGATGGCCAGCTAAGAACAAGGGCACGCAGTCTGCGCGCCCCTGTTTAGCGAAGATGTTTTGATATTACGAGGCGGAACCCAAGGCATTTCGACGTCGCCATACACCCGCACCGACAAATCCAGTTACCAGCAAGACCAGAGCCGAGGGCTCTGAAACACGATTGGAAATACCGCTCTCGGAAACGATCAAGCCATTACTGGTATTGATCCCATTTTCATACTGAAGGCCGATGTGCATCTCGTTTTGGTTCAGATCCAGTCCCGCTGCTGAGAACACCACATGCCAAGTCCACGAGTAGGTGCTACCGTTTGCCTTCGCCAAAGTGTACAGGCTATTAACAAGATACTGGTTATTGCAGGCATTCGGAGCATTGCCCGACGTACAGCCAGCATTGCTCAAGTTGCCATACACGGTGTTTCCCCAGGCGCTCGTACCTCCGGGAGCGCTGGTGAGTTGGGCCGAGGCAATACTCTTGCCGTCTCCAAATTCAACGCTGGTGATGTAGTCACCAAAAGCCGGTGATCCGCTCGTGGTATTGGGTGTTGTGGCAGTCAAAGTTACATCGAAGGTTGTTCCTGAGTTCGCTCCCACAAACGACAACGTGTACGCACCCCCAAGACAGCTACTGTTTGGGCACGTAAAGCCGCCTCCGACTTGATAGATCGTATCAGCGCGAGCCGAAGTCGATAGGCACAGAAACGCGACCGAGAGTACAAGCAACGAAAGTCGCAAATTGATCTTGCTCACTGAATACTCTTTCTTACTGCCGGCCTACCTGGAACGACCTGAGTCGAACTCCCATTGCACGCCGGAGACACTCCTCAAGTACACTCCAATCATCAGTGGTACGGGCACGCCGGGGTCCAAATCCTAAGAAAAACAAGTTGACCTAAGCCGCCTATTTCCAACACCTGAGGTATGGCTGTGGAAAACCCCGAGTGCCCGAATTGCAGCAACTTGCAATTTCGCGATGGCAACTTGCATCTGCTGGGCTGATTAGGTCTGATGGAACGCTTGCGTTATGAGTTTCGCAACGGCGGAAGAACGGCGCAGAGTGCGCGAATGATCTCAAGGCTCTTATCGTCGATCGAGACAAACTCGAAGCCATAGAATTCGCTTCTCCGATGACGGACGATAGCATAGGCCTGTAAATCGCTATGCGCATTGGGGAGCGGAAACATGACTTTGACCATTTCGCCGGGGATGAGAGGCGCCTTGATGCTGCCTCCAATGCCGCGCTCGCTTAAATCTGCGGCAGCGCCATACAGGTTCGTCTTTACGCCGGAGCGAAGGACTTCGATCACCAACGGCACCCGTACCGCATGGCGATGAATCGTGCGGGTAGTAAGCAGCTTTGATGGAATGTGGTCGAGGGCCTTTTCGACGGCGCCCACGAATGCACTCTGCGGCTCGCGTGCATACACAAATGCGTCGGTTACTGAGCGAAGTGATTCGTGGACGTGTGGGTGCGCCGATACCACCACTACTTTCGCCTTGCTGCCACTCCTGCGGATGCCTACCAGCAGTTCGATGGAATCGACATCGCGAAGGGGATGAGCAAGCACCACCGCCTTGAAATCGGAATTTTGCAAGCTGTCGAAAAGTGAAGAGGTTGACGAGGCCACCGAGCACTCGTACCCTAACGCCTGCAGGATCGGCTTGCGAAGGTCGATAGATTCGCGGCTGTCGTCCACCAGCAGAACGCGCGTTGGGCCGTCGGTGTCGCTGGCGACTCGTTCGATTCCCACTTGGTGAGCGCGCTGTCCGTCACGCTCCGTCCAGACAACTTTGAAGCGTCCGCGGCGGCTCCCATTTTGAACTCCTACGAGAGAGCCCGGCTCAATGCGACGATTCAAGCCGGCAAGGCAAGCTCCTGTTCCGGACACGTCGATGGTATGCGCTTCCTGGACGTAGATCTTCCCTTCAGCGTCAAGGCTCCAAACCGACACCTGATGGTGCGTCCCTTCGCGTTCCTCTCGCCGCAGTTCCATGCCTGGCCGAGGGTACCTCACGTCTGCGGGCTAGGGCAGGATTACAAAGGTAACTAATCAGTTACGAACAAACGATTTTGCTCCGCCGATTCCTGGAACAGGACAAGCACGCGATATCGCAATCCTTTGCGGTCAATGTCTCAAGTAGGAACCGGGAAGAGGGAACTTTCGTTGAATCGGCTGTACTGCGCTGCACACTACTTAAATCTTAGCTATCTATGTAGCTGATAAATAAAGAAGTGTTTGGAACTAGAGTTGCAAAATTCAGCAACGGAAGAACTGCATGAAAAGGTCGATCATTCGTTGGGTAGTTGTGGCTGGGTTATTCATTTCATCAACATTGTGGGCTGACAGCGTCAGTGTCACCATCACAGGAACGGGAGGCGTCGTGCAAAATGGCGTCTACGTTGCTCCCTATTACCTGAATGTCTCCGGCAACGGGGATTCGTCGCAAAACATTCAGCCGGGCTCACTCACCGTTATCTGTGATGACTACACCCACGACGTAACACTCGGGGAGTCTTGGACGGCTCAGATCAATGACCTCACCAGTTCCGGACTCGCTCAAATGCGCTTTGATTCCATGCCCAACGCGCAGCGCCTGTACGAGGAAGCTGGATGGCTTGCTATGCAGACCGGCCTTTGGGGAGGAACACAGCAGTCTTCCTCGATGATCGGCGAGTACAACTGGGCGATTTGGAGCCTATTCGATCCGTGGCTCACGATCGATAGCACTGCCCAGGGCCTGATTGCGCAGGCGCAGAAATATGCTCCGAATGATCTCTCCTATTATGCAAACGTGCGAATCCTGACTCCCGTTGCGCACACCAACGGAACGCCATGGACGGACAGCACGTCACCGCAGGAGTACATCACCATCGTCGCCGCGCCCGAGCCATCGTCGATTGCTTTGCTGGGTGCAGGATTTGCGGCTATCGTTTTCCGTTTCCGGAAAAAACAAAAGTAGCGGAGGAATTCTGAATCCTGCGACTGATTGCAAATGCAATCGGTCGTTCTTTTTGGACCCAACCGTTTTATTACCGGCCAAAAGCGTAAGCGAAGCCTATCCCGATACGCAGGTAATCGGCGGATGGATAGTTTCCTCCGAATAGGCGGTAGTAGTCACATTCCAGAGCGCGAATGCGGATGTGGTTAGTCCAAGGCACATCGAGTCCCCCGCCCGCTGCTACAGTGAACTCGTTAGTGTTGCCAATATTGATTCGCGATAGTCCAGCTAGAATGCTCACGTAAGGCTGAATGCGCCAGATGCGCACCCCAGCCTGGGGGCCAGCCAGGAATGACGTAAGCGCAATTCCGTTCTTGGTGTAATGTCCTACCTCGCCAGTCAAGCGCGTGGACGGCCACATCGCGCGCGAGAACGATCCTGCAAAGCCATTCAGGCCCAGGGGCCGCCCAAAGCTAGAGTCGGTATGGACGTGCATGTAAGTGGCGGAGACTAGATAGGTATACTCATCACCGGTGCCGCTGTGGGCGGCTGGAATTGGAGCTTGGGCAATGGCCCAACCGGTAAACAGAAGGAGCAACAACGTCATTCTTGCTGCCATAGGCATGTAGAAATGAAGACGCGGGCCACACCCACCCACTCCGAAGTTGCGATGTGCTCTGGATTCCCCGTGATGCCTGACAGAACACAAAATCAGCTCTCGCGCGTTCACGTTGATTGATTTGCGCCGCCTTGCCGGTGGTTCAGTGGCCCAAAGGCGAGCGCCTACAGCCAAAAACAGCTTTTTTGCCCAGCTATAATCAATCATGGCGACCTTGCGCCAGCAGATCGCGACTAACGTTTTGACCGCCACGAAATTTCGTGAGCTGTTGAAGCTGGTTCGCGAAAACCGCCCGAGTGATGACCTGGAAATCATTCGGAGGGCCTATGAATTTTCTCTGCAACACCACGAAGGCCAGACTCGCGCTTCCGGCGAACCCTATTTAGTCCATCCTCTTGAGGTAGCGCTCGTTCTCGCAGAAATGAAGCTTGACTCGACCGCAATTGCAGCCGGCCTGCTGCACGACGCGGTCGAGGACACCGATGTCACCAACAAGCAAATTGAAGAGAAATTCGGAGATTCAGTCGCGCACATCGTTGACGGCGTAACCAAGATCGCGAAGATCAATCTCGCCAGCCGCGAGGAACGCCAGGCGGAGAATGTGCGCAAGATGGTTCTGGCGATGACTGACGACATCCGCGTCGTCTTGATCAAGCTCGCCGACCGATTGCACAACATGCGCACGCTCGAGCATCTTCCGCCCGATCGTCAACTCCACATCGCCCAAGAGACGCTCGACATCTACGCTCCCCTTGCTCACCGTCTCGGAATGGGAAAAGTTCGCGGCGAGCTCGAAGACTTGGCCTTTCAGTATGTCGATCCCATCGGTTATCAGCAGATCAAAGAACAGGTGGACGCGCGCCGAAAATCCGGCGAGGCATTCCTCGCCAAGACGGTCGCCTTCATCCAGGAAAAGTTGAAAGAGAACGGAGTGGATGCTCGCGTCGACCATCGCATCAAGCGCCTCTATAGCATCGCGCAAAAGCTGCAGCGGCAGCGCATTTCCGTCGATCAGGTTTATGACTTGCTTGCCATTCGCATCATTACGAAGTCGGTAAAAGACTGCTACACCGCTTTGGGCGCGATTCACAGCATCTGGCGTCCGGTGCCGGGGCGAATCAAAGACTTCATCGCCATGCCGAGGCCGAACCTTTATCAGTCTCTGCACACTACGGTCATGGCGGAAGGCGGTATGCAGTTCGAAGTGCAGATTCGCACCGAAGAGATGCACAAGATGGCCGAGGACGGCATCGCCGCCCATTGGAAGTACAAAGACGGCACTCCCGTCACAGCCAAAGATGAGCAGCGTCTCTCCTGGCTGCGGCAGGTCGTCGAATGGCAGCGCGATGTCGCCGATCCCAACGAGTTCATCTCCACGCTTAAGATCGACCTTTATCCCGAAGAGGTCTACACCTTTTCCCCAAAAGGGAAAGTTGTCATTCTGCCGCGAGATGCCTGCTGCATAGATTTCGCTTACTCGATCCATACCGAAGTGGGAAATAGTTGCGTAGGCGCCAAGGTCAATGGCCGTATTGTTCCACTTCGGTACAAGCTGCGAAACGGGGATATCATCGAAATCATTACCCAGACCGGCCATCAGCCCAGCCGCGATTGGCTCGGGTTCGTAAAGTCCTCTCGCGCCCGGAACAAGATCAAGCACTGGCTCCTGGTACATCAGCGCGAACGCGCGGTCGAAATCGGACGAAAGGTTCTGGAGAAAGAAGCGCGCAAGTACAAAGTCAGCCTCAAGGACGTGAAGCCGGAGAACTATCAGGGCGTGGCAACCGAGTACGGTATTGGCTCAACCGAACAGGATCTCCTCGCCGCTGTTGGCTACGGCAAGTTCTCGGCGCGCGCGGTTCTCAAGAAGCTCGCCCCTGGAGTCACCTCGGCCGAGCCTGATCAGGAGGACGGTGATAAAAGTCTGATCGGCGGCATGATCCGCAAAGTCTTCGGCGACGACAGTGGGTCGCTGAAAGTTCAAGGACATGACGAGCTGCTCGTCTATCGCGCGCGCTGCTGTAATCCGATTCGCGGTGAGGAAATTGTCGGTTACGTGACACGCGGCAAAGGCGTCGCTGTCCACGCCAAGTCCTGTCCGAATGTCACCAATCTGATGTACGAACCCGATCGCCGCATCAATGTCACCTGGGGACGTCCAAGCGCCGCGAAATCGGGTCCGACCAAGGCGACCTATCCTGTCAAGCTCACTGTAATGTGTGACGACCGCCAGGGAATGCTGAAGCAGGTAACCGCCATCATCAGCGACGACCACACCAACATCCGCAACATGGACGTCCGCACCGGCGACAGCCGAGCTTCCATCGATATCACCATCGACATCGAAGACGTAAAGCACCTCGAGAGGATCGTTTCGGGAATCCGCAAGATTCCGGGAATCATCGACGTGCAGCGTCAGAACAAGATGTAAGCGAGAGCGCCAGATTTGTTTTCGGCACAGCCGGCAGCGAAATTAGCTGCGCGACTGTGCCGAGACACGGTTACGTGAAGAACACACCATTCTGCTCGCGTCCCAAAACAGATATCAGGTTGCGAGTTGGATCTGGAGGTTCGGACTTGAAGGAAAAGCCTTCCTGCTCCGAGCTCCATTCGATCGTGGTCTGTGTCGACGAGAACGTTCCCTTGAACTTCTGGGCTGTGTTGTTAATGGTTGCGGTTTGCAGCGCGACATTCCAGCGAATATCGAAAGACACCCGGGCCTTCACCGGGAACACTCCGGGTATTGGCGGAGAAGGAAGCCCGAGCCCCTGCGTGAGCGAGTTGGCGATATCGTGATCGTCAAACACCACCATGTCGCGCACGCGCAGCCTGGCTTGCCCGCTGTCAAAATCAACTTCAACAGCGTCATGATTTACCGGAATCATCCAGAACACATCGTTACTATCGACGTGTACGTTGTAATCGTGGATTTGGAGTGGGAGACTGGCCGATCCAGCCGGACCGGTGTACAGGTCAAGTCAAACGAAAGCGAAGGTGCCGTGATGCTGCCGCCCGTCAGTTCCAATGAACTTGCCCTGACTGAAACCCATGTCGGCCTGATAGCCAAGAGGCATGGTTTCACCAGTCATCGTGTTGGTTCCCGTTCCTCCTCCGCGGATGTGGGTGAGCCCGACGAAGCCATCGAAATCGGTAATCTGTGACGGATCGTTGATGCTCGCCAGCGGCGCCGCCGGATTCAGCGGATTGTGGTGGATAAATATCCCAAACGGCTTAAGGGGTGCAACGCCACCTGGAATCGGATTGGGTCCGACGCCGGCTCCGTGCCCCCGGTTCTCCTCGTCATCATCGTCAGCTCGAAGCCATTTCGGACTTGCCAACCCCAAACCCAAACTGAAACCGGCTCCGCGCAGGAGATTACGCCGGCTCAGCCATTTTTTGCTTGGTGAGCTGTAGTCTTTTGTCTTCATAATTTGCTCCTCTGGCTCACCCATCGAAGGGGAAATCGTGTTCGATGGACCGTTAAACGGCCACTATGCACGAACAAAACGAGTGAGCTGGATTCGATTTCCGCGAGTTCGTCCCAGGACCCAAGGACCCTTTACATCGCTGTGGAGATGTCGCAGCGATGGCTGTGCTCCACCAGGAGATGAACTGCTTAAGTGAGTAGCGGCAGGTAGCCTAGTCCGACACTGCACCGGTGTCAAACAAATTCTTTCCAGAGCTGCGCGGGTTCGTAGTCTGGGCCGCGACTTTACAATGTCACAATGCCGGTCACCCTCCGCTCATACGCAAAGATCAATCTTGGATTGGCGATAGGTCCGCTACGCGAAGACGGATTCCACGAACTGCGGACGGTCTATCAGACAATAGCGCTACACGACTTCGTGAAAGCGGAGATTGGGCGGGGAACCGGCATCGAGATTCGCTGCAAGAATCCGCGCGTTCCCACCGACGAGACGAACACCTGTTATCGCGTTGCAGATCGGTTCATGAAAGCCATCGGACTGCGCGGGAAAGTGGCGATCACGATCGAAAAGAATCTGCCCTTGCAAGGTGGTTTAGGCGCGGCTTCATCGAACGCGGTTGCAACTTTGCTTGCTCTGGAGCGCGAAGCTGAGCGAGCGCTCGATCCGGATGATCGTCTGCGCATTTGCGAAGAAGTCGGCTCCGATCTGCCTCTTTTCTTAATAGGCGGCACGGTTTACGGCAAAGGACGCGGCGAGCAGGTGCTTCCGCTGGAAGATGTTCCCAGCGTAGATTGCGTGGTGGTCACGCCTGAGATCGGCGTCTCAACTCCGCAGGCTTTCGCGGAGTGGGATGTGCTTGCCGAGCGCGAAACCACGGAAATCACCGGCTCGCGAGCGTCCTCCTCGCGGACAGCTACTTTGACCGTTGCTCCGCAATCCGCTAAAATCTTATCGTTCAGCCGCATTATTTATTCGTGGCTGAGTAGCGGTTACAAGACTCCAGTATCCGGTGTTCCCGCACGAGGCGGGGACCGGGCCGAGACACAGCTTCTCGACCTCGTCCGTACCGGGATTGAGAACGACTTCGAACGCGTCGTATTTCCTCAACATCCCGAATTGCGCGACGTTAAGCGTGTGCTCTACGGCCAGGCCGGCGACGGAGCGCGTTATGCTTCGCTCTCTGGTTCGGGATCGGCGATTTATGGCTTGTTCGACTCGAAGCAGAAGGCCGAGGCTGCTGCGGAAAGAGTGCAGTCCATGGGCCATGCCGCTCATGTAACAACTACGCTGACAAGAAACCAATACTGGGAGACAATGTTAATTAGCCGTTAACGCTCACTCCCAGTCAACGGCAACAAACCAGTTCTAATCAGCGCAGGAATTCTTGGGCGGTCGACTAATGGTAGGTCAAGTGCCTTTGGAGCACTTTGTCTAGGTTCGAATCCTAGCCGCCCAGCCAAGGCTTGGGGTTAATACGAAGGGCACAAGGTTGAACATTAAGGCCACGGAGAATGCAAATGGCCCTCAGAAACATTT
>DATEMI010000456.1:0-3267 GCA_035275665.1 Terriglobales bacterium
GTGGTAAGCACATTCCGGAGTCGCGGCTCCTCTGTGTGCAAAATGTTGCGTTATTTATCGGAACCACAGCGACCACAACACGTCCACCATGGTGTGTGTCGTTGCTGAAGCTGCGAGTCGGCGTCGATGGCGCCACGCTCGTCCGTAGAACAAGCCGGCAATGCTTCCCATCAACACATACCGCCAGTTGAACGGCAGCGGCTTGTTGAAGTGCGACAAGCCGAAGATGACCGACGCAATAATCCAGGAACGCGGGTGACCGATTCGGGACTCCAGCAGGTTCTGCAGCACGCCGCGAAAAAACAGTTCTTCCGGAATCGCAACGAAGAAGAAGGTGATCAACACAGCTCCAGCCGCTCGCGACAAGGCCGGCAACCCGCCGTGCGGAAGCAAGAAGTGCAATGCGAGACCAAGCCCAATCGCGATCGGAGCGTAGAAGAGGCACTCGCGCACTCCAATGGCAAGATCGCGGAGGCGGACGCGAAAGTCATAGCCAACGCGATCCAATCGGCGCACCACCAGATAGGAGTACAGCGCGCAATCGACGAGCAGCAGCTTCGGCAATGCTCCGAGTCCCGAATAAGGAAATGAACCTCGTAGTAGACCGAATTCCACGGGGAGAAAGTAGATCGAGAGGACAACGAAATCTTGCCAGCAGAAGGCCGCAGCAGCGTTTCCCGATTTGGGAATCGCATCGAGAAGCGCCGAGGTAAACACCGGAATAACGAGCCACGCGATCAGGAAGGCCCAGCGAAATTCATGGCGCGGCAGTGAGAAGACCGGATAGGGAATCGCCAGCACCGCAGGAAGAAGAATTCGCAATCTTCGCTCGGTGAGTTTCACTGCCAGAAAGTCCGCTAAGCCGAACCCAAAGAACCAGTACGGGGCAAGAATCAACGCAAACGCCGCAAAGCTGCTCGGCATATGACCGCCGATACGGGCAGGCATGTTGAAGTAGAGCGCTGCGTACCAGAACGCAATCAGCAGCAGAGCGTAAAGAGCAGCAGCGAGAAGCAAGGGCTTCCTTAACCTTTTCCGCTCGGCAGAGATTTGCGTCATTAGCGTTGAAGTCAGGGGGTTTGTGTTGCTCATTTATGCGCCAGTTCCCCGGCGGCGGAATATTTCAGCCCGCGTATGTAAGCGCCGGTCATGGCGAACATAGCATTTGCGCCCGCAGGGCACCATAGGTCGGAAGTTACGTATGTAATCGTTGTTTGCTACTTCCCTTTGCAGCCACTACCATCGACAATTCGCAACTCAAATTGGAGCTCAATGCATGAACGTCTTTCGTACGATGCGACTGGTTGTCCTCGCTCTCTCTATCGCAACCTGCTCGCTTTTCTGGATTGGCGCTGCTCCGCAAGTTCCTAATCAGCATTCCTCTTTGCATTTTGAAATCAGGTTTCCTGCCTCGGTCAGCAACACGCCCCTTGATGGTCACATCATGCTCGGCATCGCCAAAGATGAGAAGCCCGAGCCGCGATATCAATTGAAAGAAGAGGAAGCCGCGAGCGCGCAGTTCTTTGGGCTCGATGTGGATGCGCTTGCACCGGACACTCCGGCCACCATCGATGGCAGAACTCTTGGCTACCCAATCGTCAGCCTCGATCAGCTTCCTTCCGGCGACTACTACGTTCAAGCCGTGGTCAACATCTACGACACCTTCCATCGCGCCGACGGACACACCGTGAAGCTTCCTCCCGATATGGGAGAAGGACAGCAGTGGTACGAGAAGCCCGGCAATCTGATGAGCAAGCCGCAGCGCATTCATGTCGATCCTGCGCAAGGCGGCACAATTCGCGTTGAACTCAGCGAGAGAATTCCTGCAGTCGAAGATGTCAAAGACACGAAGTACGTGAAACACTTTCGCATTCAAAGCAAGCTGCTGAGCGACTTCTGGGGACGCCCGATGTATCTGGGCGCCATCGTCGTTCTGCCGGAAGGATTCGACGAGCATCCCAACGCGCACTATCCCTTGCTGATCGATCAAGGACACTTTCCGTCGGACTTCCGCGGCTTCCGCACCGAGCCTCCAACGGCGGACCTGAAGGGCGGAGCGCGGCGTCATGCGGAGTATCAGTACAAGCTCTACCAGGACTGGTCCTCCGGCCGTCTTCCGAAAATGCTCCTGTTGCAGATCCAGCACGCGAACCCTTATTACGACGACTCCTACGCCGTGAACTCGGCGAACGTTGGCCCCTATGGCGATGCGATCATCAAAGAGCTGATTCCCGAAGTGGAACGACGCTTCCGCGGCGTCGGACAGCCCTGGGCGCGTGCTCTGACCGGCGGATCGACCGGCGGATGGGAAGCTATCGCCGACCAGGTCTTCTATCCCGATCAGTTCAACGGTACCTGGTGCTTCTGTCCCGATCCCATCGATTTCCGCGCCTACCAGATCGTGAACATCTATGAGGACAAAAACGCGTTCTGGGAAGAAGGTCCATTCGGCCGCGTGCCGCGCGCGGAGATGCGTCGTCCCGACGGCTCGCTCGAGGCGGTGATGGAACCGGCGGTGCGGCGCGAAGAAGTTATGGGGACGCATGGCCGCTCGACCGAACAGTTCGGCATCTGGCAAGCCGTTTTCAGTCCGGTTGGGCCAGACGGCTATCCGAAACCGATTTGGGACCCGCGTACCGGAGTAATCGATCCTGGGGTCGCGAACTATTGGAAAGAACATTACGATCTCAACCACATCATGCAGCGTGACTGGGCGACTCTAGGGCCGAAGCTGACTGGCAAGCTGCACATCACCGTCGGCGACATGGATACCTGGTACCTGAACAACGCTGTCCACCTTTTCCAGGACTTCATCGACAGCCCGAAGAATTCCTATCGCGCGGCTACGTTTGAGTACGGCTACCGCCAGCCGCATTGTTATGCCGGAGGCGGAAACATCAGTTCCGGCGAATCGATCGCAACCATGTACCAGCGCATCATGCCGCAGGTCGCGCAGCATATGAAGGAGACCACGCCGAAAGGCGCGGACCTGAGTTGGGAATACTAGACGTGTGGGTGATGTTCATAGTGACTCAACAAAAAATCCAATGAAGCTCAACTAATCGTGTGATTGTCCCGATTAGATTGTCCTGTTGAGTGAGTTGCCCTTTTGCAAAGCGTTGAGTAACAAGAAGTAAGCTCCAATAATTCACAGGATTTCGCTCGCCATCTTTCGAGCTGCGACCCTGGGGTAACGCCGAGTTTTCCACGGGGTTACGCCGAGTTTTCCACGGGGTTACCCCGAGATTTCCACGGGGTAACGCCGAA
>DATEMI010000457.1:0-16142 GCA_035275665.1 Terriglobales bacterium
GTGCGCGCTGGGGACGAGAGTGATCCGGAAGAACACCATACAGTCGGACGGGACGCGCAATATTGTTGCCGCTATGCAGAAAAACGGCGTGAAGAGACTGGTCGTGGAAACGTCGCTCGATGTGGGCGACAGCCGCGGGCAGCTTGGCTTCTTTTTCGCGCACGTGATCCGCGTCACTTTGCTGCGAAATATCTTTGAAGACAAGGAACTCCAGGAGCGCATCGTGCGAGAGAGTGCGCTGGATTGGATTATCGTGCGCCCCGCGATGCTCACCGACGGTTCGCGCATAGGCAAGTATCGCGCGGGATTTTCGGCGTCTGACAAAATCGCGCGCAAGATCTCTCGTGCAGATGTCGCCGATTTCATGCTGAAGCAGACGACGGGCAACGACTTTCTCCGGCAAACTCCTGGGCTGTCCTACTGAGCCGAGTCATCAATCCCATTCGTCAGGATTCAGCAGCTGCGATGGTTTTCCCTCAGCGACGATCTTTCCTTTTTCCATTATGAGGACTCGCTCACCGAGCGCCAGCGCCTCTCGCACTGAATGAGTCACGTAGAGAATTGGCACTTTATGCTCATCATTCCACGTGCGCAGGTCCTCAACGATCTTCATACGCGTAGGACGATCGAGTGCGGCGAGAGGCTCGTCAAGAAGCAGGGCTCGCGGGTCCGTTATAAGCGAGCGCGCGAGAGCGACCCGCTGGCGTTCGCCGCCTGAGAGATCCCGTGGCTTACGAGAGCTCAGGTCTCCGATACGGAATCGGGAAAGGACGTCATCACAGCGCGCTTTAACTTCGGAATGGCGTAGATCTCTAAGACCAAAACTGACGTTCTGCGAGACGGTCATATGAGGAAACAGCGCCAACTCTTGAAACACGTACGCGAGCTTGCGAATCTGAGGAGTGCAATTAACGCGAGCGCGCGAATCGAAGACGATCGTCCGGCTTAGGGAAATCTTTCCTGCGTGTGGTGTCTTAATTCCAGCAATGCAATCGAGCACTGAGGTTTTACCGGCCCCGGACTGCCCGAAGAGCACAGTGAATCCTGAAGGAGCCTCGAATATGCAATCGAGCTGAAAAGCGGGAGAAAGGCGCAGCCGGATTTCAGCGCGAAGAGTATTCAAGCGTTCCGTGGACCCGACCACCAGATGGAACTTCTTCGGTTCACAGCGTACACGCACGCCAGAGTCACAAAAGAGAAGACTAGCAGCAGAGCCGATGTTCGCGCCGCAAGCGCATAGTCGAGCGCCTGGACTTCATCATAGATTGCAATGGAAATTGTTTGCGTCACGCCGGGAATGTTGCCGCCCACCATCAATACCACGCCAAACTCTCCGAGGGTGTGAGCGAAGCTAAGGACCACGCCAGTGATTACTCCGGCTTTAGCGATCGGAAGAATAATGTTGCGAAAAATACGTTGACGAGATGCGCCCAGGACTGCGGCTGCATCCAGAAGCTTGCGATCGACGGATTCGAAAGCGTTCACCATCGGCTGTACCGCGAATGGGAAGCTGTATAGCACGGAAGCAATTACCAATCCGGGAAATGAAAATGCGAGACGAGCTGAGAACAGCGATTCCGCTAGTCGCCCCAAGAGACTCCTCGGTCCCAACGCGAGCAGCATGTAGTAGCCGAGCACGGTCGGAGGCAGCACGAGCGGCAGCGCGACGACGGCTTCGATGAGAAATTTCCAGCGTCGGCGTGAGAATGCAATCCAGTATGCGACCGCAATTCCGACCACGAGCAGAATAACGCACACGATTGCGGCCAGGCGCAAACTCAACCAGATCGCCGGCCAATTCATCGATTAGCCTCCACTGAAGAAAATCCGTATCGCTGGAGCAGGGAACGGATCTCACTGCTCTTCATGTATCTGAGAAATCTGACTGCAAGCTCTTTATGCTGAGAACTCTTGAGGATGACCGCTGCCTGCTGTAACGGCGGATACAGGGTCTCTGGAACGATGAAGTACTTCCCGTGGTCTTTCATGGCAGGAGCAAGAACGAGCGATAGAGCAAGAATTCCGACATCGGTGTTTCCTGACTGCACGAACTGCGCCGTCTGAGCGATGTTCTCGCCCATGACGAGTTTGGAAGAAATGCTGTCCCACAGATCTGCATTCTTGAGTGCGGCTTCGGCGGCACGGCCATAAGGCGCGTGCGAGGGATTTGCAATCGCGATCTTTTGTACGTTGTTGTCCACAAGGACCGATAACCCTTTACTCACATCGATCGCAGACGCATTCGGAGCCCACAAAGCGATCTGTCCGGTGGCGTAGCGGTATAGCGATCCAGGCTCGATCAGTCCCGCCCCCTGCAATTTTGCGGGATAGTCCACGTCAGCGGAGAAGAAGAGATCGTAGGGCGCGCCATTTTGAATCTGCGCAAAGAAGTTTCCCGACGAGCCGAATGAAAGCTTCACTCTGACTCCAGTTTCTTTTTCGAATCGCGCCGCAATTTCTGTCATGACCGGCTGCAGATCAGCTGCAGCGGCAACGGTGAGCGCGTCTTGGGCAAGTAGCTGTACGCCGCTGGTCAGAAGCGCCAAGCAAAGAAGAAGAGTTCTCATTGGCTCGAGAAAGCACGTATAGGCGAATGTATACGCCAACAATAGGATAGTTTATATGATTTAGTCCGAATGATCGCCGTTACTCTGGAACAACGATCATCACTTCGGTGGATTTAATCAACGCCGCGGCGACCATCCCTTTTGCCAGTCGCATCTCGCGAGCCGCTTCGGCGGTGATAATTGAGGTGATCTTCTGGTCACCGATGCCAAGCGTGATCTGTGCAAGTAAGCCTTCGATTTTCACATCCATGATCCGGCCCATCAATTGGTTGCGTCCGCTGATGCGGCGAAAGCTCTGGCGGCGCTTTGGAATAGCTCCATGCTTACGTACCGACGCAAGATATTTATCTAATTCCGATTCGGGAACGCGATGGTGTCCGCCAGCGGTAAGCACAGTCTTCACCTTGCCGCGATAGATCCACTGCTTAATTGCGGGATAACTGATCCCGAGCACCTGCGCCGCATCGCGCGGCGTGTAGAGCTTCATTTCAAACAGCTCCTAAGCTGCTAAGCTTCTGAGCCAAAGAGCAACCGCCGAAGCGGACAGTTGAAACAACACGCTTCTTATCAGCAGAGCTAAGAAGCTTAGCAGCTCAGGAGCTTAGCATCTAGATATGACAATGGCTCAGGCCGCGCTTTGCCAGATACTTCTGGTGATAATCCTCTGCGGGATAGAAGGTCGATGCCGGCGTGATCTCGGTCACGACTGGCCTGCGAAATTTGCCCGAGGCCTGCACCTTCTCCTTGGAGGCGCGCGCCTGGCGCGCCTGGTCCGGCGAATGGAAGAAGATCGCTGAGCGATATTGAGTTCCAATGTCTGGCCCCTGGCGATTCAGGGTTGTGGGATCGTGCGCCGACCAGAACACATCCAGCAGCTTGTCGTAGCTCACCTTCGATGGATCGAACGCGACCTGCACGACTTCTGCATGGCCAGTCTCGTCTGTGCACACGTCCTTGTATGTGGGATTTGTCGTGTGGCCACCCAGATAACCGACCGCAGTTTCCAGCACTCCTGGAACTTGCCGAAAGCTTTCTTCCACTCCCCAAAAGCATCCAGCGGCGAACGTTGCTGTCTCCATTGTTGACCTCTATTTCATTTTAGAACGTACGCGCGACCTTCATCGGTCCTTCAGACGAAATACGAACTTTAATCCTGACCAGACCTCGTCCACGGCGCAGACTTTCACATCGACCAGCCCTGTCTTGAGTCCCAGTTCACGGACAATATTTTCGTCGAGATCGGTCTTAACACCTGACGATTTCTTCGGCCAGGAGATCCACACCATACCATTGGGCTTAAGGGCACTTTTCAGTTTGGGAAAATTGCGCGCCAGATCACTGCGGCTGGTGGTGAACACATGCGCAAAATCTACATTCGCAGTGAGCTTTGCAGCGACCTGGAACTCGCCTGCCTTTTGCAGTTCCGATTCGTAGCCCTCCGGATTGCCAGAAAACCACGCTTTGTCTCCCGCTTTGATCCCTAGTTTCTTATGGAGGGGCGTGCCGGAGTATCCAGCCGTCTTCATGTGCGCTCTCCCGGACGTGCGTTGTGCGTTCGCTATACTGCAGTTTCGAGGCTCTTCAGCGCAAACAGAGATTCCACGATGGCGCTCATCATCCGTTCCTCAGACATACACGCTGCGGGCTGCTACACGACGACGCCGATTCGCAAAGGTTCTCTGGTGGTGGAATACACCGGCCCGCGCATCTCGCCGGAAAAGGCTGACGACATCTACGATGGCCGCTCCACAACCTACTTATTCGGCCTGCGCAATGGTAAGCAAGTCATCGATGGCCACGGCACAGCGATGTTCATCAATCATTCCTGCGATCCCAACTGCGAAACCGACGAGATCGATGGCCGCGTTTGGATCATTGCAGTGCGCGATATCAAAGCCGGCGAGGAACTGACCTATGACTACAAACTCTATGACGGAGCGGAAGACGATCCAGCGCCATGCTCCTGCGGATCTGCGATGTGCCGCGGAACCATATACTCGGAAGAGGAGATTGCGCGACAGAAGAAACTGAAGCGCTCCGGAAAATCGAAAGATTGCTAATTGCACTGCGGACTTCTGCAGGTGCGGCGTCGCAATTCCCGGTGTCAACTGCCGTCAGTTCTGTGTGCATCCAATCAGTCGATTGACCAAGGAGGGAAGCCCAGTGAAAAAACTGATGGCGATGATCTTCTCTGCCGCGCTACTCGGATCGATGTGTGCAGCACACAGTCCAGAAGCCGGGAATGGAAGCGGATCTTCCGGCACAAGCCAGAATTCCTCGTCAAACAAATGATCAGACCGCCAGCGGCGGCGGGGCTCTCGAGGCGACTGGATCGAGCGGAGGATCCAATTCGAGCGCGAACAGTACAAAGGCCAGCAGTGCGAGCAAGAAGCGCCACACCAAACATCAAAAGAGCGCTGCCGGCAGTTCTCATTCAAAGGCATCAACCGCAAGCAGCAGCGCAAAGCCCAAATAGCCCATCGGGCAAAAGGCCCGCTCAAGACCAGCCCTTTGATAAGTGCTTGCGGCCGTCAGCCTCAGTGAGGCTCCAGGGTCAGCCGGTGCTCGGCAGCGGCATTCACTGCCGCTTCCGTAAACGGGAATTGGAAGCTGGAATCGTTGTACCAGGCTGGGAACTGATCTTGGTAGTGTGGGCTCAGCAGATGTCCAGATTGACCAATCACGATATTGAGGGTTGAGTGATCGAAGTTAGAGAAATCAACAGTCAGCCGCTCAGAGGGCCCGAAGTCGCTTCCGACCTGCTTCACCGTGCTGCCGCTGCCCGACTGCCAATGCGATCCGGTGCCGCTGAAGTATTTCAAAATGGGAATCGCGCCGAACACCGGATGCTGCACTTCCACGGGAAACTGCTTGCCCCAGTACCAGCGTTTCAAATCTCTTGGTGCGCGTTCCGAATCGACAGCCTTCTGCACTGCCGCCACGAGCACGTCGTCATAAGAGCTGTAGCCCTGCGGCAGCCATCGCGGGAAGCGATGAGTGACAATGTTCTCCAGCGCCGGCGCCGACAGTCCCCAATCGTAGTTGATGTAATCATCTCCCAATTTGGGAAGGAGAAGCAGTCGTATCAGGTTGCGCCGGCTCCAATATGCGATCGACGCAGCCGCGCTGTCTTTGTCCATGCGGCCATCCCAACCGCGCATAATCTCCGCTGCCTGGTGCACACGAGGCGAGACCTTCTTGCTGTGGTCGATCGCGTACACGAAGCGGTCAGAGAAGAAGCGCTCCAGCTCGGACGTGACGTCGGTCTGGATAAAGAGCATGTCGGCCGCGCTGAACTGGTCGGCGCCCTTCAACAGATGAAAGATGCGTGCAGTGCGATAGGGCGCCCACACGATATTTGCCAACAGATGGCGATAGCCGTCCGGGGTGATGCGGCCGTTGGCCGTCGCGAGAATGCCCGAAGGCGGATCATAAACACTCGGAAGTTGGTCGAAAGGCACATAGCCGATCCAATCGTGCGCGGCGTCTGCACCGGATTGCGGCAGCAGACCATCTCCAGAGGCCCGAATTGGAATTTTCCCCGTTGCCTGATAACCAATATGCCCATTTATGTCGGCATAGACAGCGTTCTGCGCGGGCGAGGCAAACTTCGATAACGCTGCGCGAAACTCCTGCCAATTGCGAGCTGAGTTCATTTCCAAGAATGGACTGGTGATGATGGCGGGATCGTAGATAGTCCACTGCAGAGCGAGCTGACGAGTTTCGCCCTTGAGTATCGGCGTAATCACCGGGCCGTGCCGAGTGACGATCACGTCGAAGACATCATCGGGCCGGCCTTTGACATGAATAACCTCGTGCACTTTTTGCGGAGACTGCCAGCCCTGCGGAGTGGCGACATCTCCGGCGTCGTTGAATTGCTCGACAAAGAGATCCTGGACGTCGGGAGCAAGGTTGGTGAAACCCCACGCGATGCGCCGGTTATGTCCGACGATGACAAACGGCAGGCCCGGCAGCGTGACTCCAGCCACATCCAAATCCTGACCGTCGCCTTTGGTGAGATGAGCTTCGTACCAGAGATCAGGAATCGAGTGCGCAAGGTGCATATCGTTCGAGAGCAGAGGCCGTCCGCTGACGGTGTGCTCTCCCGAAACGACCCAGTTGTTCGATCCTGGCACGCATTCGTCGCATTTTGCTGGCTGGAATAAGGCGAGCATCGAAGAGGTCTGGGTGGGAACGCGGTCCTCTTCCTGATCTCCGTCAGAGTCGCTCTTTGGCGCAGTTTGCTCCTCGAGCGACGGCTTAGCTTGCTGCGCCGGTGGTAAATCGCGCCACGAAGTGGATGGATAAAGATCGGCAATCTCCTGCGGGTTCAAATGACGGATCACCGCCTCGCGCTTGAGCTCCAGCGGATATTGCGTGTTCAGCATCTGGCTCATGTTGGCGCCGAGCAGCATTGAATCCTCGACGGTCCACGGAGCAGGCGAATAGCGCAGCAGTCGAAACTCGAGCGGCAAATGATCGCGCGTACGTTCGATCAGCGCATTCACGCCTCTGGCATAAACCTCTAGATAATGCCGCTGTTGTGGATCGAGCGAGGCTGCCGCTCGCCGGCACGCTTCACGAAACTGCAAATAGCGCTGCTGACGATCATGCTTCAGCAGCGCCGGACCGAAGATCTCGGCGAGATCGCCTGCTGTATATCGACGGGTGACATCCATTTGCCAGAGGCGGTCCTGCGCGGTAACGAAACCTTGAGCATAAAAGAGGTCATCAAAGGAGGCCGCGCGGATGTGCGGCACGCCAAGTTTGTCGCGAATGATTGTGACGGGACCAGAGAGGCCGTTCAGAACGACCCTGCCCTCCACCTGCGGTAGTTCATGACGCGCGATTGAGTAAACGTATCCAGTCACTGCGGCGAGCGCGAGAAAAAGGAGGGCCAAACCCGCTGCAATCCAGCGCAGAACAAGTTTCCGACTACTAGTACGAAGAGGTGCGAGGGTCGCAGTGGCCATGCATCTCTGATTCTAGCTGATGCTGTTTTTCACTACGGAGGCACGGAGACCCTCTAGGACGGAGATAAAGCGGCTGCTCTCGCAAAACATAACTGGGGCAGATCAGACCGCTTTGTTCTCTGATCGGAAGAACATTGCAGCTAACCGCGATTCGCACATGCCGTCTAACGAGACATCTGCAGACTGGGGAAGAACGAGCTTGGCCCTCTCCGACAGCTTCAGGCAGGACTTGCGCTACACGATCCGAACTTTGCGTCGCGATCGCGTATTTACCACCGTTGCCGTGCTCATTCTTGCGCTGGGCATTGGCGCGAATGTCGCGGTGTTCAGCGTCGTCAACACTATCCTGCTGCGCCCGCTTCCGTTTCCGAATCCGGAAAAACTGGTGTGGATTGCGCCTTCTCCCACGAAGTGCGGGTTCTCCTGCGAAACCTATTCGGCGGACGCTTATGAAGAACTCCGCGCGCAGAACCACTCTCTCACCGACCTAGCCGGATACTTCGCTTTCTCCAGCTCCGACAATTACCGCCTCACCGGCCGCGGTGAGCCGATTCCGGCAACCGGCATCATCGTTACCGGAAACTTCTTCCACGTCCTCGGTCTGCAGCCGGCGCTTGGACGGCTGTTCGTAGAAGACGAGACGCGTAAGAATGCCCATCCTGTAGTCCTGCTCGCGAACGCATTCTGGAAACGCCACTTCCACTCGGATCCGAAGATCGTCGGCACTGACATCGATCTCGATGGCCACCCAAGCACCGTAGTCGGCGTGCTGCCCGACAGCTTCGACTTCGGCGCGGTCTTCGCTCCAGGTACGAAGGTTGATCTCTTCGCGCCTGCGATTCTCGACGACATGCGCATGTGGGGGAACATTCTTACGCTCGTCGGACGCCTCAAGCCCGGAGTGAGCTTCGCGCAAGCTCAAGCCGATCTGCGAACCGTCGCGCCGCAGCTTTACTTCAACACCAGGTACCCGCAATCAAAGGGACGCTATCAGCTCATCCCGACGCTGCTGAAAGAGCATGTGAGCGGGAAACTCCGGCGTTCGCTCATCATGTTGTGGTCAGCCGTGGGAGTGATCCTGCTGATCGTCTGCGTGAATCTTTCCAATCTCCTGCTGGCGCGCGCCGTAAGCCGCAGCAAGGAGATGGCCGTGCGCAGCGCTCTGGGCGCCGGACGAATGCGGCTCGTCGCACAACTGCTTACCGAAAGCCTGGTTCTGTCGGTCGCCGGTGCCATTTTGGGACTCGTGCTGGCTTTGTCGATTACCGCGTTCCTGGCTCATCAGGGATCGATTGCTCTGCCTCTGCTCGGCAGTGTGCGCATCGACGGCGCTGCTCTGGCTTGGACGGTACTGATCGCGATCTCTGTTGCCGTTGTCTTCGGCATTGTTCCCGGGTTGAAGACGGCGCACGACAATCTCCTTGAGTCGCTGAAAGACGGCGGACAACGCACCAGCGACAGCCACACGCACGAACGCACGCGAGCCGCGCTTGTCATCTCGGAGATCGCGCTCGCTTGCGTCCTGCTGGTCAGCGCCGGACTGCTGCTGCGCAGCTTCGTCCGCGTCCTTGATATCGATTTGGGATTCGAGCCTGCGCGCGCGGCAGCCATAAAGGTCGATTACAACGAGAACGCCACGGGCGAGCAGCGCAGCGTGATCTTCCAACAGATTCAGCGCCGCGTGGAAGCCATTCCGGGAATCGAAGCTGCCGGATTCGTCGATTACTTGCCGCTCGGCCAGAACCGCTCCTGGGGATCTCCGCAGGCGAAAGGCAAAACCTATCGCCCCGGCGAGCTGCCTGGCGCATTGGTGTATATCGTCACGCCCGGCTACCTGCGCGCTATGGGAATGCGCGTCCATGGCCGCGATTTCAGTTGGGAGGATACGTCCAAGACCCAAAGAGTGATCATCATCAACCAGACTGTCGCCCGCGCTCTCTGGCCGGGAGAGGATCCCCTCGGACAGATCGCGGCGATCAATGGCTATGATCACGTCGTCGTGGGAGTAATCGATGACGTCCACACCAGCAACGTTGAGGGTGCGGCAGGCTGGCAGGTGTACTTCCCATTCACGCAGGAAGGACCGAATGGAGCGAAGTTGGTGGTGCGAACCAAGCTCCCGCCGGCAACCATGGCGACAGCCGTACTCAGCGCTCTGCGTGAACTGAATCCGAATCAACCTGCGGCAGAGTTCGAGCCGATTCAGCACATCGTTGATCGCGCCGTTTCCCCGCGCCGTTTCTTCATGCTCCTGGTGCTGTCATTCGCCGCGCTCGGACTCACGCTCGCAGCTCTCGGCGTTTATGGAGTGATCTCCTATTCCGTCAATCGCCGCACGCTTGAGATCGGCATCCGCATGGCCCTCGGCGCAACGCACACTCGCGTCCAACTCGATGTGATCCGACGCACCCTGTGGCTAGCCGTCATCGGAATCGGAATGGGAACCATCGCCTCGATTGCCGTTGCCCGAGGCATCGCCTCACTCCTCTTCGGCACCCAGCCTACAGACCCGCTCACCTTTGCCGGAATGGTACTGCTCCTAAGCGCCATCGCCCTTCTGGCTGGCTACCTGCCAGCGCGACGTGCATCGCGCATTCAACCGATGAGCGCATTGCGCAGCAACTGAAGGCGGGGGAGATTTCGGAACCGGTCGATGATGAACGTCCTGACGGTCTGTCATCCTGAGCCCCTCTTTGGGGGAAGGATCTCCCGTGATGCTTTTGCGAAAACGCACTCAACAGGGTCCTTGAGAAGGACTGAACTTTTGGGTGAAGAGCCATACCGGCAGCCTTTCAGTCTGAAATATTGCGGGAGATCCTTCGCGCGACTGCGCGCTCAGGATGACAGGCTTGAACCTGTTCCGATCCGGGAATGCCTCGATTACATTGATCAATACTAACGATCGTTCCGTCACCTATTGTCTTTTCCTATTGCTTTCCCATACGACTCGTGCGACCATCTATGGCATACCAATAGGAGCCAATTGGAATGGGGCAAAAAGAAGTGCGCCAAGGAACCCTGGCGTTGATGGTGCTCAAAACGCTGGAGAGCATGGGGCCGCTGCATGGGTATGGAATTGCACGGCGCATCGAGCAGATCAGCGGCGACCTGCTCTCGGTGAACTATGGAACGTTATATCCGGCGCTGCTCAAGCTGGAACAGGAAGGCTACATCGCCTCCGAGTGGGGAGTCTCTGATAACAACCGCCGTGCCAAGTACTATCGCCTCACCCGCGCCGGCAGAAAGCAGGTAGAGCACGAGACGCGAGACTGGCAGGAAACAACCGAGATCCTTGCGCGCTTTCTCGCTCCGGAGGGCTCGCGATGAAGAGAGTGCGTGCGATATTCTCCCGTATCACCGGCATGTTTGACCGCGACCGCCGCGATGCCGAACTTAACGACGAACTCGAAGCTGTTCTGCAAATGCATGTCGATGAGTACCTGCGCGCCGGTATGTCACCAGAAGAGGCGCGCCGACAGGCTTTGATCAAGCTTGGGGGAATGGATAAGGTCACCGAGGCATATCGCGAACAGCGCGGAGTCCCATTTCTGGAAACTCTCGCGCAGGATTTGCGCTTTGCTTTGCGGGGCATGCGCAAAAATCCGGGATTCACATCTGTTGCCCTAGTCACTCTCGCGTTGGGCATAGGCGCCAACACTGCTCTCTTCTCGGTGGTCAACGGAGTGCTGCTGAATCCGCTGCCGTATCCCAATCCGGAACAGCTCGTCATCCTTTTCGGTAAAACGAAGCAATTCGAGCACGCGTCGGTTTCGTACCCAAACTATCTCGATTGGGAAAAACAGAGCCACAGCTTCTCTTCGATGGCAGCGTTTCGCGGCGAAAACTTCAATGTCACCAGCCAGGACGAGCCTGAGCGCCTGCAGGGTTACATGATCTCGTCAGCGTTCTTTTCCACGCTCGGAGTCTCTCCCGTTTTGGGCCGCACGATTTCCGCCCAGGAGGACATGGCGGGAGGAGCCCCGGTCGCATTGATCGGTGAAGGGCTGTGGAAGCGCAAGTTTGGATCGTCGCCCAACGTGCTCGGGCGCACGATGGTTCTGAACGGCACTGGATACGCGATCATCGGCATAGTTCCCGCGAGTTTTCGCCTCTACAGCGGGGACAATCCTGAAGTTTACGTTCCTATCGGCCAGTGGACAGATCCCACGTTTCGCGATCGTACGGTGGGGATGGGCATGGGCGTGGTCGCGCGTCTCAAGCCGAATGTCACTCTGGCGCAGGCCCGAGCGGACGTCGAGAGTGTTGCTAGCAACCTGGCAGTTGCGTATCCACAGGCCGATACTGGGCTGAGCATCGGTGTGCTCCGGCTTAAAGACGATATGGTCGACGATATAAGAGGAACACTCCTTGTTCTGCTCGCCGCCGTTGGTTTCGTGTTGCTCATCGCATGCACGAACGTAGCGAACCTTCTGCTCGCACGCTCGACCGGACGAAGTCGGGAGTTCGCGGTGCGAAGCGCGTTAGGAGCAAGTCATCTCCGGCTGATCCGACAACTGCTGACTGAGAGTGCGTTATTGGGAGTAATCGGAGGAGCGCTCGGTCTCGTACTCGCGGCCCAGGGAACTAAATTGGTGCTCGCCGCCGTGCCGCATGTTCTGCCCCGCGCGCAAGAAATCAGTATCGATGGTCATGTGCTCGTCTTCACTCTTGTGGCTTCTCTCGTGGCTGGAATTTTGTTTGGCCTTGTTCCTGCTCTCAGGCTGTGGCACACGAACCTGCAGCAGACGTTGAGAGAAGGCGGCCGCGGAACTTCCGGCACGCGACAGCGTACGCAGAACGCATTCGTGATCGCCGAGATGGCGATTGCGCTGGTGCTGCTCGTCGGCGCCGGTCTAATGATCAGAAGCCTGGCCGTGCTCTGGGGAGTGAATCCGGGCTTCGATCCGCATAACGTACTTACATTTAGCGTGACCACGCCTCCATCGGTGACCAGGAATCCTGCACAGACCCGAGTTGCAATGCGCCAGCTTCACGATGCCGTGCGGAACACACCGGGCGTACAAGCGGCTTCACTGACCGGAGGCGCGCTGCCGATGGACGGAGACAATGAGATACCGTTCTGGCTTGAGGGTAAGCCAAAACCGGCCAACACCTCCGAGATGAACTGGGCGCTGTTCTATATCGCGGAACCCGATTACGAGAAGGCCATGGGATTTCCGCTGCTGAATGGACGATTCATTTCCGAGAGCGACACGGAAACATCCATGCCGGTGGTCGTCATCGACGAGTATCTCGCTCACAAGTATTTCCCGAATGAGAACCCAATCGGTAAGCATCTGAACATCGGACTTCTGGATTTGCAGCCTGAGATCGTCGGCGTAGTCGGCCACGTGAAGCATTGGGGCCTGGACAGGGATTCGCAGCAGAAGGTTCAGGCACAAGTGTACGTACCCTTGAACCAGATACCCGACAGGTTCTGGCCGTTGTTGAACCGCGGAGCGTATTTGATGCTCCGCTCCAAGGTCGACCCACTGACGTTGTTGCCGGCGCTGCGCGCCTCAGTTGCAAAAGTGAACCATGAGCACGTGATCTATAACGTCCGCACCTTCGACCAGATCATCTCCGATTCTCTGGCGGAGCGGCGCTTCTCGATGATCCTGCTCGGGCTGTTCGCCGCACTCGCGCTCATGCTTTCTACCATCGGAATATATGGCGTCATCTCGTATCTCGTCGGACGACGCGTTCCCGAAATCGGAACCCGCATGGCGCTCGGAGCGCAGCGCAAAGATGTTCTGCAACTGATTCTCGGACGCGGCATCGCGCTGGCCGCCGGCGGCGTGATGCTCGGTTCACTTCTGGCCCTGATACTCACACGTCAAATGCGAAGCATGATCTACGGCGTGAGCACCACCGATCCACTGACCTTTGCCGGAGTCGCCCTCGTGCTCATGCTCGTAGCCACAGCCGCATGCTACATCCCAGCGAGACGCGCAATGCGCGTCGATCCCATGACGGCGTTGAGGTACGAATGAAGCTTGGCTAGGATCGCGGGAAGGCGGGTACACAAGAAAAACAGCCGCGCCGCAATTCCGCAGTGGCGCCTCCAAGCTCATCCTGAACTACGGAAGAAAGAGGTTTGCCACCTTATCGGCGAGATCTTTCGGATTCAGGTCGACGCGATTGGCCAATACGATGATTGTCAGGTTCGAATCTGGAAATCGTTCAATTACAGTTTGAAAGCCGATCGTGTCTCCTGTATGCCACATGCGCTGATGACCTCGGTAGATGTCAAGGAACCAGCCGAAACCGTATCCCTCACTCTCTTTGTCGGAAATGGAGGATTGTCCCGGGATTCTTAGGGGAGTCACTGCCGGCTGAAATTCCAGCTGACTGAGCAGGGTATGCGATCGGAGGGCGTCGTCCCATTTGATTAAGTCGTCTACTGAAGAATAGATTCCGCCGTCGCCCTGGGTCGCCGACGTGGGGCTTTGATCGGTTTCCAGCCAGGTTCCATTGTCCTTCGTGTAGCCGTATGCCCGATTTGCAACCTGGTTCTTTCCGTACTGGAAGACGATCGTGCCCTGCATGTTCAATGGGACGAAGATACGTTTGCGGAGAAATTCCCGAAATGGCTGGCCGGAGACTTTGCTGACGATGTCGGCCAGGACTACATAGCCGCCATTGCAGTATTCCCATTTCGACCCTGGAGGAAATTTCGTGCCGCTTTGTTTCTCGAGCAAAGCCAATACGCCTTCATCGTCGATCTGCGGGATCGCTTGCCACGAACGACCTTCGTACTGCTTCATCAGCAGGTCTTCATAGTCTTCCAACCCGGAGATGTGGTTGAGCAGATTGCGTATGGTGATTCGGCCTCCGTAGGCGGGAAATTCCGGAAAGATGTTGGTGATGCGATCTTCATAGTGCAGCTTGCCGTCATGGACGAGCAGCATGATGGCCATCGCTGTGAACTGTTTGCTGAACGATGCAAGCCGGAAGTTGGTGTGGACATTAATGGGCAGGTTCGAACGCAGATCGCGCATGCCGTATCCCTGCTCGAAGACGGTGCGATCGTTTTTGCGAACAACAACAGCGAGACCGGGCTCCGTCTTCGAGGTCACGGCGGAGAAGATGGAGTCGATCTGTTTTGCCGTTGGCGCCTGCGCGAGACCGCGTTGGCTGCAAATCAGGAGAAGAGATAGACACACCGAACTTAGAACTGAGCTGCCTGTATTCATGTTTGTAAATCGGCGTGCTAACATCCGACGCGGACTATCTATGCGCGCAGTTCTCTGGCTGCTAATTCTCACCTCGCCAATGCTGGCGACAGATAAGAAGAAGCTATCAGATGCTGTGGCAGCGGTGGATGCAAACCTCAAGACCTCTGCGGGAAAGCAATACGACGCGAATCTCAGTAAGGAATTCTCGGCGAGGTATGCGACAACCATAAGGCAGTGCAGGCAGCAGGCAGGGAGCGATCGAATTCCGGCCCCGTTCGATTTGCTGATGAGGGTCGACGAGGCGGGCAACGTCATTGAGGTACTCGCGTATCCGGAGGCGGGAATGGCGAAGTGCGCCGCGAACGCATTGCAGAGGGCGAAGTTCAGTCCTCCTCCCCACGCCGACTATTGGTTCAACATCCACTTGCAGTTTAAGAAGTAGCGATTCGAGCAACGGAGTCTTTCTGATGGATCCATGACTTCGCAGCTTGCCTCCGACTGCCGACTGTCGAGTGTCGAGACGGTGATAATCTTTCGCAATGTCGGAACGAGCAGATGGTCGAAATGCGGAAGACGACCTGATGCGTCTCATACGGGCGATCGTCCGAGGCGATAAACAGAGTGCGGCGAAGCTGGTCGCCAAACAGCCGTTACTGGCGCGGCAGAGCATCAGTATCGGCGCGACACGCGAAGCCGCGGCCGATTTCTTCTTCAACGAAATTAAGCACTATGTTTACGCGGGCGACACACCATTGCACGCTGCAGCTGCCGCTTACAGGGTCGAGATCGCGCAGGAACTGCTAAAGCACGGAGCGGACGTGACTGCAGCGAACCGGCGTGGCGCTCAGTCGTTGCACTATGCAGTTGACGGCGTGCCTGGATCGCGCCATTGGAATCCTGAAGCGCAAGCGAAGATGATCGCCCTCTTGATCAACGCAGGCGCCGATCCGAATGCGCTGGACAAGAGCGGTGTAACTCCGCTCCACAGAGCCGTTCGCCAGCGATGTGCGGCAGCGGTAGATTCGCTGCTGCGAAACGGTTCCTCTGTCCGGCTGAAAAATGGAAATGGATCAACGCCGCTACATCTGGCTGTCCAAAACACCGGCAGAGGCGGAACTGGATCCCCAGAATCGAAAGCCTTACAGAAAGCGATCATCGGCCTGCTGCTTAGTGCAGGCGCAGACCTGCAAGACTGTAATGCAAGGGGTAAGACAGTACGCGAGTGCGCCAAGAGTGATTGGATTCGCCCTGCTTCTCGAAGGCAGTGCCCCCTAATTTTCACGGCGTAATTGCGCCGACACGCAAAGGGCACGGTGCCGGCGATACTCATTGGTTATTCACGCCAAATAGAGTGCACCGCTCGAGGTGGTTATGGACAGCATTCCCCAGAGCACGGCGGAATGCCCAGGTAATTGCGATCATCT